>NZ_JBIVJB010000030.1:0-54979 GCF_044750025.1 Pseudomonas sp. NPDC088885
GAAAGTCACAGCACCAAGGACATGAATGTACACTTGTGCACTGAAATTTTTAATCAAGCCCCTTTTGAGGCTCGTTCGGGTGCCTAAGACTGCCGCACTTTCGCTTTTCACGCCAGTCGCAGATGGTCGAAAGGCCCACTCTACGACACCCAGCGCTGCAGAATCTGCTGCAGATCATTACGTTTGAACGGCTTCGCCAGATAATCGTTCATACCCGCCTGCAGGCAGGTTTCGCGGTCGCCCTGCAAAGCGTTGGCAGTCAGCGCGATGATCGGCACGTCGGTACGCCCGGGCAGACAGCGAATCTGTCGGGTCGCCTCGTAGCCGTCGATAATCGGCAAGCGGCAATCCATCAGAATCACTTCGAAATCATTTTCTTCGGCACTGCGCACCGCTTGCGCGCCATCGGTGGCCACGCTGACAGTAAAGCCCAGACTGCGCAGCATCGCTTCAATCACCGTTTGATTGACCGGGTTGTCCTCGACCAGCAGCACATTGCGCCCTTCACCGTGGCCGTCGCCATTCAGCGTGCGCGGCGCGGTCAATTGCGGCAACGCCTGCTTCGACAGCGCCAGCGGAATCTCTAGGGTAAACACCGAGCCGCGGCCTTCCTCGCTTTGCGCGCGCAATGTGCCGCCCATGCGCTCGGCCAGCGTTCGGGCGATCGGCAAACCGAGGCCGGTGCCGCCGTAACGCCGTGAAATCGAACTGTCCGCCTGCTGGAACGCGTTGAACATCAGCTCCAGACTCTCCGACGAAATACCGATGCCGCTGTCGCGCACCGAGCAGGTGAACCACAGCAGTTCGTGATCCAGCGACTGCCACTGCGCCTCGATGCTGACCCGGCCCTGTTCGGTGAACTTCAGCGCATTGCCGACCAGGTTGACCAGAATCTGCCGGATCCGCGTCGGATCGCCCTGTACCTGCAAGCCGCGCATGTCCTCGGGAATCCGCAGATTCAACGCCAAACCCCGTTGCACGGCGCTGTGCTGGAAAGACTGCGCGCAGGCACTGATCAACTCGGCGAGGTTGAACGGGATATGTTCCAGCTCCAGCTCTGAGCGTTCGATCCGCGAGAAATCGAGAATATCGTTAATGACTTTCAGTAAGTGTTCGGTGGACTCGGAGGCGAGGGCGGCGTACTCGACCTGCTCCTCGGTCATCTCAGTGGTTTCGAGCAATTGCAGCATGCCGAGCACACCGTTCATGGGCGTGCGCAGTTCATGGCTCATCATCGCCAGAAAGTCGGATTTGGCGTTGTTGGCCTTCTCCGCTTCCTCGCGAGTCTGGATCAACTGCGCCATCGCCTGATGCTGTTCGCGGCTGGCCTGCTCCAGCGCCTGGGCAAGGTTATTGATGTGCTGTGACAGCGCGCCGAGTTCGGTGTCATCGACAATCGGCAGCGGAGTTTTGTACTCGCCCTCCTGAATCGCCTTGACCGCATTGCCGATGTCACGGATCGGCTGGGACAGACTGCCGGCCAGACGCCGCGCCAATACGAAAGTGAAGAGCAGGGCAAACAGCGCGAGAATTCCGGCCTTGAGCAGAATTTCCTGCTGACGCTGATTAAAGGCATCGTTGGACAGACCGACGATCACCCGCCCCAGATAATCCTCGCCGGCCGCCGCGTTATTGGCTTTGGTGTCCTGGAAAAAATCATTGTGCAGAGCGATGCGTTGCAATCGCACCGGCGCCTGAAACACCTCGACCTGATGCGGTTGGCTGTGGGACGCCGCCGGTTGCTCGACGTACACCAGAATCCGGTTGGCGCTGTCCTGTACCTCAAGGAATCGCACATTCGGCGTGGCCAGCGTGGCCCTGAGCAGACTTTCCAACACTTCATTGTTGCCGGAAATCACCCCGTATTCGGTGGCGGGCGCCAGTTGGTTGGCGATCAATTGCCCGGTGTGAGTCAGCTCCTGCCGCAAATCCTGAATGCGCACAAAGGTGAAGAAGCTGATCAGCAACAAGGTCAGCAACAGCGCCGGGCCCAGACTGATCAGCTGAGTGCGGGTGTTGATGTCCCAACGGCGACGGAAACTCATCAGTGGCGCTCTCCTTCAGCCAGCGTTCTGGCGACAGACGCTTCATTCAACGGTTCGATCCCTAAGGAACGCGCCACCTGCGCATTACTTGAGACTTTAAAACGTTCGGGATAGAGCGTTCGCGGCCAGCGCGTGGTGGGCTGGTCGAGCAAATCATCCAGAATCGCCAGCCAGTCGCTCTGGTCGCTGTAACTGCTGGCCAGACTGCCGGCGCGCACAAAAGCGGCATTCGGTCCGATTAGCGCGACGTGCCGCGCGTAGCTGCTGAGCAGCAGGTTCTTCGCGGTTTTCGGGTTGTACAGGTCGGGGTCGTCGAGGCCGAGCAGCACGTCGCTGTTTTTCAGGACTATTTGTAACGGGCGACTGTCGTTGGTGTTATCCCAGCGCTGGCTGAAGATCTGCAGATTCAGCGGCTCGGCAACCAGATTCAGTTCTTTGAGGAGGAATTCGCTGTGCTCATCGAACAGCACGCCGACCCGCTTGGCCTGCGGCAGAATCCGTCGGATCAATTGCAACTGGCGAGCCAGCGGCGGATCGCTCCACAACAGACTCAGATGCATCGGTTGCGCTGTGCCAAAACGTTGCCGCGCTTGCAGACGGCTGATGCGCAGCACCAGCGTCGCCGGGCCTTGGGCATCTTGCAGGCGCCAGTCCAGCGCGGGCAGGTCAAGCAGGATAAGCCGCAGACTAGACGGTAATTTGCCCGGTGCCGGCAGGCTTGCCAGTGGCTGAAAACGCACGTTATCGGTCGGGCGCAATTCGCTCAGCGCTTCGACGAACGCCTGCACACCGGGGCTTTCTTCGTTGCCGGTCAACAGAATGTCGGCGGCTTGCACCCCGACGCCGTGCAGCCACGCGGTCAAAAACAGGCAGAGCCCGGCCAGCCAGTGGCCCAGGGTTGGCGTCTTCCGTGACGTGCCCAATCGCATCCTAGAACTCCAACTCGGCGCTGAAGTACATGACTCGGCGCTCGTCGTAGTTGTTGTCAACGAAAGTGGTCGGCTCATGGTCGAGGCGCTGTTGCAGCACGCCGGCCAGTTGCAACTGCGCCTTGCCCAGCGCGATGCGTTTGGCGATGCGCGTGTCGACCCGTTCGAAGCGGTAGCCGTTGAGGGCGTTGTCGCCGTAATAGAAGAGGGCGCTGTTCCAGCCGTGGCCCCAGTCGCGCAGCCAACCGGCGGAACCACTGTTGCGCGAAGTGAATTGCTGATCGAGTGGATTGCTCGCTTCGGCATCGACGAAGGCATACGTGAAGCGCAGGCGATCGGCCCGGCTCACGCGCCAGTCGAGCTGGGTTTCCGTGCCGCGAAAACGTGAGCTGTTGGCGTTGCTGGCGATGTACTGATTGTTGCGCAACGGCTCGCTGATCATCCCGGTGATTTCGTCGTAGAACAGTTTCACGTCGACGGCCAGACCGAGCTCGGCGAAATAGCCGTTGTAGCCCAACTCGCGCGAGCGCATGTGTTCCTGATCAAGATCGCCCGGGCCACGGGTCTTGACGAAATAACGCGCCGAAGACTGGCCGTAGGCCGAGGGCCGCAGGTTGCTCACCTGATAGCTCCAGTTGACGTTGTTTTCGAACATGTCCGGCGAGCGGATCGCTTCCGAGTACACCGCGCGCAGGCTGTGGCGCGGATTGATCAGGTAGTTGATCGCGAAACGCGGGGTTAGCGAACTGCCGATCAGTTGCGTGTCCTCGAACATCGCGCCGCCCTGCAACAACCAGTGTTCTGTCGCGCGCCATTCCAGTTGGCCGAACGCGCGCCAGGTGGTGTCGTCCAGTGTGCCGTTGAAATAGGTTTCGGAGTCGGCGCGGTCGTAACGATAGTTCATGCCGCTGACCAGACGCAGGCTGTCGGACAGGCTGAGGGTGTCCTGCAATTCGAGGTCGTAGCGCGATTCGCGGGCGCTCTGGTCGATGTCACCGCACAGGGTTCGGCTGGCACCGTTGCGCCATTGATCGAGCACTTGGTTGGCCAGGGCCATTTCCTGCGGCGTACCGGGCGCGGCACCGGGGCCGGTGAACTGGGTGATGTTGCGCGCCAGGCGTTCGGTGTAATTCGGGTTGAGCTGCCACAGTTGCGTCAACTCAGGGCTGAACGACACTTCGGCATCACAGGCGCGCCACGTTTGCTGACGATCCCAGTGTTGCGCCGAAGCTTGTACATAGAGGCTGTGCTCGGGATTGATGTCGAGATTCCAGCGCACCGAACCAGCGTAATCCTTCGCCACCACGTCGGAATTGTTCCCGGCCGCGGTAATCCCCGAGAACACCGGGTGGTAGGTGTAGGGCCGCTGGTTCGTGCCGTCCTTGGCGTTGACCTGCCAGTCGAGGCTCTGGTTATCGCTGAGGGTGTGGCTGACCGCGAGGCTGAAGCGGTTCAAGCGGCGGCTGTCGCGATAGTCGTCGCCACGGCGGTCGCTGTCGAAACCGTCATCTTCCTGACCGGACAACGACAGGCGCAGATCGCCGCCATTCCAACCGGTGCCCTGACTGGCATAGAAATCATTGATGCCGCGCTGGCCACGGGTGATTTTCAGTCGCGTGCCGTGACTGTCCACCGGGTGACGGGTGATGATGTTGACCACCGCCATCAGCGCGTTGGCGCCGTAGCTGACGGTGTTCGGGCCGCGAAAGACTTCGATGCGCTCGATGTCTTCCATGGCCACCGGAATATCGCTCCAGTCCACCGTGGCCAAACCGGCGCGGTACACCGAACGGCCGTCGATCAGCACTTGCATGCGCCGCGCTTCGGTGGCGTTGGTGCCGTGGTAATTGACCGCCGCCTGATTGCCGCTGATGTTGCCGACCATCATTCCCGGCACCAGCCGCAGCAGTTCGCTGATGTCGCGGGCGCCGCTGGCGTTGATCAATTCACTGTCGAGTACGGTCATGCTTCCCGGCACTTCCGCCGGCGTCTGCTTCAAACGCGTGGCGGTCAGCACCTGCGGCAGCGCTTCGCTGTCGATAAACAGGTCGTCTGCCAGCACCACCGGGCTGAATAACAGCGCCAGCAACAGTGACGAACGCGGAGGAGGGGAACCGACGGACACGACACAGCCTTGAAAGCAAAGAATTGGCGCGCATGTTAACCGAGGACAGCGACTTTTCCAGTCACGTTGCGGGCATTTTCCTAGGTTTTATTGGTCTTCTTCCTACAAGTGTCGGTAATTGTTGCGGGGGCTGGCCGCGACCGGGTCGCCCCGTATAATGCCGCCATCGCCACTGGTATGGATTAACGGATTGCATATGACTGAACAGCGCCCGATTGCGGTCCTGGGAGGCGGAAGTTTTGGTACCGCCGTGGCCAATTTACTGGCCGAGAACGGCCATCAAGTCCTGCAATGGATGCGTGACCCCGAACAGGCTGAAGCCATCCGGGTCAATCGCGAAAACCCGCGTTACCTCAAAGGCATCAAGATTCTGCCGGGCGTGACTGCGGTCACCGACCTGCAAGCCACGCTCGACGCCTGTGATTTGTGCTTTGTCGCGCTGCCGTCCAGCGCGCTGCGCACGGTGCTCGCTGCCCACGCCGAGCGCCTCAGCGGCAAGATGCTGGTCAGCCTGACCAAAGGCATCGAAGCGCAGACTTTCAAACTGATGAGCCAGATTCTCGAAGAGATCGCCCCGCAAGCGCGCATCGGCGTGCTGTCCGGGCCGAACCTGGCGCGCGAAATCGCCGAGCACGCGCTGACCGCCACGGTGGTCGCCAGTGAAGACGAAGATCTGTGCAAAGCCGTGCAAGCCGCGCTGCATGGTCGCACCTTCCGCGTTTACGCGAGCGCCGACCGTTTTGGTGTCGAGTTGGGCGGGGCGTTGAAAAACGTCTACGCGATCATCGCCGGCATGGCGGTGGCGCTGGAGATGGGTGAGAACACCAAAAGCATGCTGATCACCCGTGCCCTCGCGGAGATGACCCGGTTTGCGGTGAATCAGGGCGCGAATCCGATGACCTTCCTCGGCCTGGCCGGTGTCGGCGATTTGATCGTCACCTGTTCGTCGCCGAAGAGCCGCAACTATCAGGTCGGTTTCGCCCTCGGTCAGGGTCTGAGCCTTGATGAAGCGGTGTCGCGTCTCGGTGAAGTCGCCGAAGGCGTAAATACGCTGAAAGTGCTCAAGGCCAAGTCGCAGGAAGTCGGCGTGTACATGCCGCTGGTCGCCGGGCTGCACGCGATCCTGTTCGAAGGACGCACGCTGGAGCAGGTCATCGGTCTACTGATGCGCGCCGAGCCGAAAACCGACGTCGACTTTATTTCCACCAGCGGTTTCAACTGAGTGAGCCGGGAGTAGCAAGCCATGAACGATCCGAAAACCGAAGCCAAGTACGAATCCATCCTCCTGCGTGTGCTGTGGATGATCGTTTACGTACTGGTCTGGCAAGTGGCGCAGTTCATCCTTGGCGCGGTGGTGCTGGTGCAACTGATCTATCGTTTGATTTATGGCGCGCCGAGCGCCAGCCTGATGAATATCGGCGACAGCCTGAGCCAGTTTCTGGCGCAGATCGGCCGTTTCGGCAGTTTCCACAGCGACCAGAAACCGTGGCCGTTCGCCGACTGGCCAACGCCGCGTACCCCGGAAGGTGAAGCGCCTCACGCCGTCGCGCCGGCACCGCATCCGGTTCGAGATGAGGAACCCAAACTATGAAACTCTGGGTATTGCGTCACGGTGAAGCGGTGCCTTACGGCTCGTGCCCCGACTCCGAACGGGAGCTGACCGACCACGGTCGCAAAGAAGCCTTGAGCAGCGCTGCCCATTTGATCGGCCAGCCGCTCACGGCGATCTACGCCAGCCCTTATTTGCGAGTGCAGCAGACCGCGCAGATTGTGCGCGAGGCGCTGGGTTTTGAGCCGGAGATTCGTACGGTTGAGTGGCTGACGCCGGAGGTTGATCCGGACAAGGTCACCGATCAATTGGTCTCGGTGAGCAATGTGCTGTTGGTCAGCCACAATCCCTTGGTGGGCAATCTGCTCAGCTATTTGCAGCATGGCGCCGGTTATCCGCCGGAGAAGGTCAGCACTGCCGGGTTGGCCGAGCTGGAAAGCCCTGAGTTGTTGATTGGCTCGATGACCCTTAACAGTCTCAAACATCCTTAAAAGCAAAGATCGCAGCCTTCGGCAGCTCCTACATTGGAATGCATTTCCCTGTAGGAGCTGCCGAAGGCTGCGATCTTTTGATCTTGTTTCTTTTGGTAAAAAATCCAACCAAGCACTTGCTTGGTTGACTACGCTTGCTCCAGACCTAAAAAACAGGAGCGAGTCGCATGTCTGCCGCCTTCCGTTTGCCGCTGGACGTGTTCTACGAACGAGAAGCCCGGCACCCGCGCCAGCGCTTTCTCGTGCAGCCCATCGGTGGCGGGCAAGTCGAGACCCTGAGCTGGGCCGACGTCGGCCATCAGGCCCGATGCGCCGCGCATTGGCTGCGTGCTCGCGAGTTGCCGCAAGGCAGCCACATCGCCCTGATCTCGAAAAATTGCGCGCACTGGATCATCGCCGACCTCGCGATCTGGATGGCCGGTCATGTTTCGGTGCCGCTCTATCCCAATCTCACCGCGGATTCCGTCGCGCAGGTGCTCAACCATTCGGAAAGCGTGCTGGCGTTTATCGGCAAACTCGATGACTGGCCGAGCATGTCCAAAGGCGTGCCGGATGATTTGCCGACCATCAGCCTGCCGCTGCACCCGCCTGGCGACTTTGATTTCAGCTGGGCTGACTTGCAGCGCAGCTCACCGATTCAGGACGATCCGCGTCCCGCCGCCGAGCAACTGGCGACGATCATCTACACCTCCGGCACCACCGGCCTGCCCAAAGGCGTGATGCACAGTTTTGCCAATCTCGGTTTCGCCACGACGCGCGGCACGCAGCTGTTCGGGCTCAACGAGACTGACCGGCTGTTGTCGTACCTGCCGCTGTGTCATGTTGCCGAACGGATGTTTGTGGAGTTGGCGTCGATCTACACCGGGCAAACCGTGTTCTTCGCCGAAAGCCTCGACACCTTCATTACCGACTTGCAACGCGCACGGCCCACCGCGATGTTCGGCGTGCCGCGTATCTGGACGAAATTCCAGATGGGCGTGTACAGCAAGATCCCGGCGAAGCGTCTGGATTTCCTCCTCGACCTGCCGTTCATTGGCAAACGCGTCGGCCACAAAGTGCTCGCGGGGCTGGGGCTGGATGCCTTGCGCGTGGCGTTGTCCGGCGCGGCGCCGGTGCCGCAGACCTTGCTCACCTGGTATCAGAAACTCGGCCTCGATGTACTCGAGGTTTATGGCATGACCGAGAGTTGCGGTTATTCGCACATCTGCCTGCCGGGGCAATACAAACAGGGCTGGATCGGCAAACCGTGCCCGGATGTCGAGGTGCGCATCGATGAAACCGGCGAAGTGCTGGTGCGCAGTCAGGCGACCATGCTCGGCTATTTCAAGGATCCCCAGAAAACCGCTGAAACGCTCACCGAGGATGGCTTCCTGCGCACCGGCGACAAGGGCGAACAGGATGCCGAAGGGCGCTTGCGCCTGACCGGGCGGCTGAAGGAAATCTTCAAAACCAGCAAGGGCAAATACGTCGCCCCGGCGCCGATCGAAAATCGCCTGGCAGTGCATTCGCGCATCGAACAGGTCTGTGTGGTCGGCGATGGTTTGAGTGCGCCGCTGGGCTTGTGCGTGCTGTCGACGGTCAATCAGGAGGAGGGGCGGGCGAGTCTGCGTTCCAGCCTGGAAAAACTGCTGGAAGAGGTCAACGCCGTGCTCGACAAACACGAACGCCTGCGCCGTCTGGTAGTGGTCAAGGACAGTTGGGCGGTGGAAAACGGTTTTCTCACGCCGACCTTGAAGATCAAACGCAACGTCATCGAAGACACTTACGGCGCGCGCTTTGAAGAATGGAGCGAGCGCAGCGAGGCGGTGCTGTGGCAGGATTGAGCGACGACTAAAACAACAAAGGAAGTCTGCGATGAGCTTGTGGCGTACCACTCCGAACATCGAGCAGTTGAACGCGATCCAGAAAAACACCATCGGCGAAGTGCTGGACATTCGCTTTGAATCTTTCGACGAAGAGTCGCTGACCGCGAGCATGGTCATCGACCATCGCACCCATCAACCGTACGGTCTGCTGCACGGCGGCGCATCGGTGGTGCTGGCGGAAAGCGTCGGTTCGATGGCCAGTTATCTGTGCATCGATGCCAGCAAGTTTTATTGCGTGGGGCTGGAGATCAACGCCAACCATTTGCGTGGTTTGCGCAGCGGTCGGGTGACGGCGGTTGCCAAGCCGATTCATATCGGCCGCACCACGCATGTCTGGGATATTCGGTTGACCAGCGATGAAGGCAAGGCCAGTTGTGTGTCGCGGCTGACCATGGCGGTGGTGCCGTTGGGGCAGACGCCGCCTGCGCAGTGAGTCAATGGCTGGATTGGCTTCGCCGAGAGCCAAAGGATCGCATGGGCAGGTCAACCGCATGCGGTGTCTCCGGATGATAACTATCAGGTGTGGCATTTCTCCACTCTCTGTTGGGAGGCGTGAATCGATCCAGAACGAAGTCCGCGTCCCCGGCTATTTGGAGTAACTCGTAAGCGCCCAGCTCTACATGTTGCCCAAGGTAGGTGCGGGCTTCGCTGGGCGTTGCCAGGCTGGTGACCGCGGCGTTTCTCAGGTTGATATCGTCGATGGCTGCTGTAGCGGAGGCCGTGCCCAATGCGAGCGAGGCGGTCAAAGTAGACCCGGCCGTGCGTGTCGTGACGCCGTATAACATCTCCCCGAACTTCGGCATGGAGAGCTGGTTTTTCTCCGGACTTTGGTACGCGCCACCTCGAAAGGCGTTAATCGTGGTGATGGACACGCCATCAAGACCTTCGACGCCAGCCCCGGCAACCACGCCCGCGATTGCGGATAACTCTGCTCGTACGAGGCCAGTGCTAAACAGCAGGCCGCCGTAAGCGGCGGTACGCGCCGCCGTGGTGATGGCGGAAGGTGCAACCGTGACGCTGGGGCCAACATCGGCCAGCATCCGCTGCCCGGCTTCTCTTGTCAGATTCCCGGGGGCGCTGGCTAGCAGACTGATGGCCGTGACGTTCAACGCTTCACGGTTGGCGAGATAGGCATAAACGGGGGCGGCGGCTCCGAGGGCGGCGCCCGTCAGAGCCAATGCGCCAGCCATGATTTTTTGTGTCGTGCGACTGTAATTACGGCTGCTGGCAATCCGGCTACCAGTTCCCAATCCCATCGATCCTCCGGCAGCGGCACCGACAATCGCGCCTGCGATGGTCAATCCCAGATTGACACCGGCATCCGGGGGCGAGTCCGTATCGCCCGAGGCCCATTGCTCCAATCCTGCGGCGGCAAAATATTTCACCGAACCGCCGGCCAGTGCGCTCGCGCCATCTCGGGCAAACGTTGCGAGCGCCGCGCTGGCGCCTTCTTTCACCGTGACCAGCCCCTGAAAATCGACATTGCCGACCGGATTGCCATGCACCATGGCAAACAGATTCAGGCCGTCTGCAGTGCCCAGCGGATCAGCATTGAGCCAGCGCTGCAGCCATGGCGCGTAGTAACGAAAACCGTAGTAATACAAACCCGTGGCGTCACGCTCTTTGCCCGAATAGCGCAGGGTTTTGTAACTGGCTTGGACCTGACTGCGCCCGGCCCACCAACAGGTTTCGCCGTAGGGGTAATAGTCCTCCCGCGAAATCAGTTGTGCCTGTGCGTCCAGCTCCACGGTGCTGGAATTCAGGTGGTCGCTGAAGCTGTAGCGTTGCTGATCCTGCACCATGCCCGCCGGCAGGCCTTTCGCCCAATGCAACACCTGGAGGGTGGCGCGTGCGGCCTTGATCGAGATGACGTGGACAATCTGGTCTGGCTCAGTGCGAATCTCCAGACCGGGCAAGTAACGGGTTTCACTGTCGCGCGTCAGCGTGCCGGTGAAACGCTGAGTGATTTTGCGCTGACGCTGGCCACCACCGTCATACACATAGAACTCGATGTCATCTGGCTCATCGGCACGGACGATCTGGCTAACCTGCCGTAATTCATTACGCCGATCCCATTGCAGATCGTGTCCATGCTGCAAAAGCAGGCGATTGCCGCTGGCGTCGTACCTCGCAGCAATTTCGCCTTCATCCGGCAACTGGCCGTCAGGTTTTTCCGCCAGGCTACGATTGCTGGAGTGAGCGACGGCGGTGCGTTCGGTGCGGTTGCCGCTGGCGGCGCGGTGTTCCATGCGCAGTAAATTACCGGCGCAATCGTAGGTGTAGGTACGCGTGTAGTTTTCCAGTTGTGCCGGATCGGCAGGCGAGGAAAACTCCGGTAACTGTGGGCCGCCAGTGGCGTTACGGATCTGCCGGCCACTGGCCTCAATCAAGCGCGAGAGACTGTCGTAGCGATAGCGACAGGTCGCTTCGGTGCGCTGGTTGCGGTGAAAGTGAGCGGGCGCTGCGTGATCGGCGATGCGGGTGATGTTACCGCTCGCGTCATATTCGTACGTCAGATCCTGCACCGTCTGGCCATCATTTGTCTGACTGAGCAGATGCTGCAGGCGACCGTCATCAGCGCCGAACCGTGCTCGAGACACCACGCCGTTCCCTGCACGTTGATGTTCCAGATGGCCTTCGGCGTTGTACTGAATATCGCTGGCTATCGTCTGGCTCTGCGGGTTGGCTGCCAGCGTCAGATGGATCTCGCGTAACTGACCGACGCGATCCTGCAACAGTGTTTGCCGATTGCCCAGCGCATCGGTCTGGCTGATCAACTCCCCCATGGCGTTGTAGATGCAGAACGTCGTTGCGGGGTCTCCTTCCAGAAAGTGATCGCGCTCGGCGCGCGTTTCCGGCCAGTTCACCGCCCAGACGGGGTCAGCGCAGAAGGCACGACCGCATTGCAATGGCAGGCCAGTCAGACTGAATTGCGCAAAAAGCAGGGTGCCTGCCGTATCGTCGTGCCGAATCAATCGGCCGCGACGGTTATGGACGATTTCCGTCGATTCATCGCCATAGGTGAAACGCTCCGTGCAGTGTTCAGGCTCGCTCTCTGCGTGCTCGAATATCGCGCTCGGGCGGCGCAGCGAATCGAGGCCCGTGCGTCGGTGGTTGCGTTTCTGATCCCAGCCTTCAAGGCTGAAACCGTCCGCTGCGATCAGGCTCAAGCGCCAGCCAGCGTCGGTGTTTTCACTTAACAGCGGCGATCCCGAGAGGCTGAACACGTTGCTCTGATTCGCCGGGGCCGAAGGATCGAGCTGATGACGGAGGAACAGTCTCGGATCGCGGCTCTGGAGCGCGCGTCCTGATGCATCGTAAATCTGTTGAGTGACGTAGCTTTCAATTGCCGCACTCGCGTCGCGGTGATGATAGGCCACGCTGCGCACGGGCAGCCCCCTCGGATCGCGCGCTTGAATGGCCGGCGTGTTCGCGTGAGTCATGAGCAGCCAGCGCCAGACAAAGGGGGGTAGGTTTTTATCGGCCTCAGCAGGGCGCCTGTCAACTGACAGAACTGACAGTTGACAAGTGCCACAACGGCGCCTGCCATAGCCGTGGCGCGACTGTCATCATTCCTGGCAGTTACGGTCATTGCTGTCGCGCGCCGTCTTGCGGACAATCAACGCCACGTTTCCCGCTCATGGATGTACCGGTATGTCGCAACCCATCTTTTTCGCCCACGCCAACGGCTTCCCTTCGGGCACCTATGGCAAGTTGTTCGCGGCGCTGGCGCCCGAATACCGGGTCGCGCATCTCGAGCAGCATGCCCATGACCCGCGTTTTCCGGCGGATGACAACTGGTACAACCTGGTTGATGAGCTGATCCATCATTTACAGCAGCAGGATCAACCGGTGTGGGGCGTTGGCCATTCGTTTGGCGGCGTGTTGCATCTGCACGCGGCGCTGCGTTGCCCGGAGTTGTATCGCGGCGTGGTGATGCTCGATTCGCCGGTGCTCACGCGCACCGATCAGTGGGTGATTCGTGCGGCCAAGCGTTTTGGCTTCATCGACAAACTGACCCCCGCCGGTCGCACCTTGGGCCGCCGCGAAGAGTTCGCCGACCTCGACAGTGCGCGCAGCTATTTTGCTGGCAAAAGCCTGTTTCGTGGCTTTGATCCGGAATGTTTCGACGCTTATCTGCAACACGGTTTGCACAAGGTCGGCGACAAGCTGCGCTTGCGCTTCGACCCCGCCACTGAAATCAGCATCTACCGCGGCGTGCCGCACACCAGCCCTGGCCGCACCGGGCAATTGCAAGTGCCGCTGGCGGTGGTGCGCGGGCACAAAAGTCGCGTGGTCATGCGTCATCACACGCGTTTTGTGTCGCGGCTGGCGCAAGGCGAAGCGCTGAGCATGCCCGGCGGCCACATGTTTCCCCTTGAGCGCCCGCAGGACACCGCGCGGCTGCTGAAGACTCTGTTCACGCGCTGGGAAAACCGTCAGGACAAGGATTGCGCATGAGCCCGACTTTCGAAGAAGTGCGCCTGAGCCTGCCGCATATCGAACTGGCGGCGCATTTGTTCGGCCCCGAGGACGGTCTGCCGGTGATCGCCCTGCATGGCTGGCTCGACAACGCCAATAGCTTCGCGCGGCTGGCACCGAAGCTCAAAGGCTTGCGCATCATTGCACTGGACATGGCCGGGCACGGCCATTCCGGGCATCGTCCGAACGGCGCCGGTTACGCGCTGTGGGACTACGCCCATGACGTGCTGCAAGTCGCCGAGCAACTGGGCTGGAAGCGTTTCGGTCTGCTCGGGCATTCGATGGGCGCGATTGTTTCGCTGGTGCTGGCGGGTGCGTTGCCGGAACGCATCACCCATCTGGCGCTGATCGACGGCGTGATTCCTCCTACAGACAAAGGCGAAAATGCCGCCGAGCGCATGGGCATGGCCCTGCAAGCGCAACTGGATCTGCGCGAGAAGCGCAAACCGGTTTACAACACCCTCGACCGTGCGATCGAGGCACGGATGAAAGGGTTGGTGGCGGTCAGTCGTGAGGCGGCCGAACTCTTGGCCCAGCGTGGTTTGATGCCGGTGCCGGGCGGTTACACCTGGCGCACCGATAATCGCCTGACCTTGCCGTCGCCGTTGCGTCTGACCCAGGAACAGGCGATGGCTTTCGTCGCGCGCATCAGTTGCCCGGCGCAACTGGTCGTCGCGGCCGACGGCATGCTGGCGAAACATCCAGAGCTGCTGGAACGTCTACCCTTTAGCCGGGAACAGCTGCCGGGTGGCCACCATTTGCACCTGAACGATGAGGCCGGTGCCGACCTTGTCGCAGACTGTTTCAATCGGTTCTTCGCCATTCCTTGACTTGCTGCGGGCAACTGTCGAGGCTGGGCGGGTTGAAATGGGAGACAACCACGATGGATTTCTATACCGCTGCGACCTCGAATCACACAGTCATGCCGATCCGATGAGCCTGACTATGCGGTCACTCAGTCTGTTGGCGCTGTGCTGTTTCAGTACCTTTTCATTCGCCGCCGATGTGCCCGGCAGTCAGGATCTGCAGATCGTGCCGCGCCTGGCCGATGCGCAGATTGTCGACTATCGCCCTCCGGTGGAGCTGGAGCGCATCTACCCGATGGGCTCGATCCGCAAGATCAGCGGCCAGTTGCGCTTTGACGGCCAGGTCACCGCCCGAGGCCAAACCACGGCGGTGACCTATGAGTTGCCACCCGAACATTCCGCCACCGAAGCCTTCACCGCTGCCCGCGAAGCCCTGCAAAAGCAGGACGCCGAGTTGCTGTTCTGGTGTCAGGCGCGTGATTGTGGCGAGAGCAGCCTGTGGGCCAACGAGGTGTTCGGCAACTCCAAGCTTTATGGCGCTGATGAACAGCAGGCGTACTTGCTGTTGAGGCTGGCAGCTCCGCGCGACAACACGCTGGTGGCGCTGTACAGCATCACTCGCGGCAATCGCAAAGCCTATCTGCACGTTGAACAGTTCGAAGCAGTCGCGCCGCTGGGAGAGTTGTTGCCAACCTCGGCGACCTTGTTGCGTCAATTGAAAAGCACCGGTGAGCTGGATTTCCCGAACCGCGTGGATGCTCCGGATGACGCTTGGCTGCGGCTGATTTCCCGTGGCTTGAATCTCGACACGACGTTACGCGTGACGGTGTCCGGACCCAAGGCCGAGGCGTGGCGTCAGGCGTTGATCAATCAGGGCGTACGTGCAGCGCGTATGGAGACCGGCAGCGTCGACGGCGTTGGCCTGCGCATTGATCTGTTGCGATAAGCTGTATCGGGCGAGCGCGCGCGGCGTGTTCGCCTACTCTTGGCCTGACTGACTTTTTCGGAATCTTACATGCTCAATAACGATCGCCTGCTGGTGCAGATCCTCCTGCTGGTGTTGTTTGGCGCCAGCCTGTGGGTGATGGCGCCATTCTGGTCGGCGCTGTTCTGGGGCGCGGTGCTGGCCTTCGCCAGTTGGCCGCTGATGCGCCTGCTGACCCGCTGGCTCAATGGCCGGGAATCGCTGGCGGCAGCCATTTTGACGCTGGGCTGGATGTTGCTGGTGGCGGCGCCGCTGGTTTGGCTGGGGTTCAATCTGGCGGATCATGTGCGCGATGCCACGGGTTTCATCAAGGACGTGCAGGTCGACGGTTTGCCGGAAGCGCCGGTGTGGCTGGGGACTGTGCCGTTGGTGGGCGAGCGTCTGGTCGGCATCTGGGACAGTATCGATCAGCAGGGCGCGGCGCTGATGGTGTCGATCAAGCCTTATCTGGGGCAGGTCGGTAACTGGTTGCTGGCGCGCAGTGCGCAGATCGGTGGCGGCATTCTTGAGCTGACGCTGAGTATTGTGTTTGTGTTCTTTTTCTACCGTGACGGGCCGCGGCTGGCGGCGTTTGTTCATGGTTTGCTGGAGCGGTTGATTGGTGATCGCGCCGGGTATTACATCGAGCTGGTGGCTGGTACGGTGCAGCGGGTGGTCAACGGGGTGATCGGCACGGCAGCGGCGCAGGCGGTTCTGGCGTTGATCGGGTTTTTGATTGCCGGGGTGCCGGGGGCGCTGGTGCTGGGGATTGTGACGTTCCTGCTCAGTCTGATTCCGATGGGGCCGCCGTTGGTGTGGGTGCCGGCGACGGCCTGGCTGGCGTGGAAGGGTGAGTATGGGATGGCGGTGTTCCTCGGGATTTGGGGGACGTTTGTCATCAGTGGCGTGGATAACGTGCTCAAGCCGTATTTGATCAGCCGCGGGGGGAATTTGCCGTTGGTGATTGTGTTGCTTGGGGTGTTTGGCGGGTTGATTGCGTTTGGGTTTATCGGGTTGTTTATTGGGCCTACGTTGTTGGCGGTGGCTTACAGTTTGTTGACGGATTGGAGTAAGAGTCAGGGGCGGGTTGAGGATCGGCGCTGAGTTGTTTGGGCATATCCGTTGCTGCGGGTGTGGCTGATTATGGTTTCGCCCTTACGGCGAGTCACCTTTTCCAAACGCCGAAAAGGTAACCGAAAAGGCTTTGCCCTGACGTTCGGCCCTCGCTGGGGCTCGGGTTCCTTCGCTCCGGGATTGATCCGGGGTTCATCGCCTACGGTTTGCTTCGCTGCACCTCCTCTCGATGTGTTTGGCTGCGCCAAACGGTCGCTGCGCTCCCACCCCGGATCAAACCCTCCACTCAGCCTGCCGACGGGCTCCGAGATCAAAATCAAAAGCTTTGTCGAGCTTGCGCTCATCCTGTGTAGGAGCTGCCGAAGGCTGCGATCTTTTGATCTTCGTTGGATTCGCCCCTCACCCCAGCCCTCTCCCGAAGGAGAGGGGGCCGATTGGTGGGCTTTTCAAAACTTGAGTTCAACTCGATATCCCACGTCGGCGTACTTCTACCAAACCACTCGATCAGTCCCCTCTCCCTCCGGGAGAGGGCTAGGGTGAGGGGCTCTTGATTCAGCTCTTCAAACTCGAGTTCAACTCGGTATCGTCGGCGTATCTCTCCGAATCCACGCGGTCAGTCCCCTCTCCCTCCGGGAGAGGGCTACGGTGAGGGGCTTTTGATTCAGCTCTTCAAACTCGAGTTCAACTCGGTATCCCACGTCGGCGTATCTCTCCGAATCCTCGCAGTCAGTCCCCTCTCCCTCCGGGAGAGGGCTAGGGTGAGGGGCTTTTGATTTTGCGCTGTAGATTACGTCGCAGGCTCAAGTCGCCACGTTCAAGTACTTGCCCACCGGCGCCGCGTTATCGAGCGAGTATTGCTTGCTCAAATTGGCAATCATGCGATTCAGCGCTTCTGTCGTGCTTTGAGTCGAAGCCGTCTGTTCTTCATCCGGGCGTTCGCGTCCAGCCTGTAAAGCGGCTTTCAGTTCATCACTGCTTACGCCGCCACTGCTGTCGCTATCGAGTACTTGGAGCAGGGCGGCGCTGGTGTCGGTGTTGCTCGTTGAGGTGCTGTCGCTGGTTTGCAACGCGCTGCTCAGTTCGGTGGCGGTGACGCTGCCGTCGCCATCGGCATCGAGTTGGCTGAACAGTTCGTCGCTGTTCATTTGTGGCGGTGGCGGTGGCGGGGGTGGCGTCAGGCTGGCGGTGAGTTCGTCCTGGCTGACGGTGCCGTCCTTGTTTTTGTCCAGGGCGGAGAAGATTTCGCTGCTGTCGGCGGTGCTGCCGGCGCTGGTCAGGCCGCTGCTGAGTTCATCGCTGTTGATGGTGCCGTCGCCGTTGCTGTCGAGTTTGGCGAACAGTTCTTTTTGCAGTTCCTGACTGCGGGCGTTCCGTGTGGTGTTGCTGGTGCTGATATAGCTCGTGTAGTTGCTGACGCTACCGATCATTGGACTCACTCCCTGGAATGAAAACCGGTGGGTGTACCGGCTTATGCAGCGTCGGGGCGCAAGTTGTCGGGGGTATGTGGGGTTTGTACCGGGTGGTACACAGATCAAAAAAACACGACAAAACCCTGTGGGAGCGGGCTTGCTCGCGAATGCGGTGGGTCAGTCAAATCATTGCTGGCTGACACGCCGCTTTCGCGAGCAGGCTCACTCCTACAAGGGGATGGTGGTGTTTTCAGGGGCGGGGCAGGCGGATGATGGCGGTGAGGCCGCCGCCCGGGGTTTCTTCCAGATTCAGCTGTCCGCCCAGACGCTGCGCGGCTTCGCGGGCGATGGTCATGCCGAGGCCGACGCCGCCGGAGTTGCGGTTGCGTGAGCCTTCCAGTCGGTAGAACGGTTCAAACACCGCTTCACGTTTGTCGGCGGCGATGCCCGGGCCGTGGTCGATCACGTGAATCAGCAGTTGTTCACGCTGATCCTGCAGTTCGATCCGCGCCTGCCCCGCATAGCGCAGCGCGTTGTCCATCAGGTTGTTAAGGCACGAGCGCAGCGCCATCGGTTGCACCGGCAGCGGTGCGCAATGGCCGCTGACCTGCACGTCGGCGCCCTGATCCTGGGCGTTTTCGCACAACGATTCGACCAGCGCCTGCACGTCCATCAGTTGCAGGGCTTCGCTGGTGCGCTGTTCGTGCAGGTAGGTGAGGGTGGCGTCGAGCATGCCGATCATGTCGTCCAGATCCTGACGCATCTGGCCTTGCAGCTTTTCATCGCTGATGTTTTCCAGACGCAGTTTCAGGCGTGACAGCGGCGTGCGCAGGTCGTGGGAGACGGCGCCGAGCATGCGCGCGCGTTGCTGCACCTGTTCGCGGATGCGCTGTTGCATCAGGTTGAAGGTGTGCGCCGCTTGCCGGGCTTCTTTCGGGCCTGATTCGTCGAGCGGCGGGCTGTCGAGGTTTTCGCTGAGGCGCTCGGCGGCGTCGCTCAGGCGCTGGATCGGTCGGGTCAGCAGTTTGGCGCCGTACCATGCGGCGATCATCAGCGAGATGAACTGAAACGTCAGCGGCACCAACGGCCCGCCAAACCATGGGCGCGGTGGACGCGGTTCGAAGCGCGGATCCATCGGCGGACGCTGGCCGTCGACGCCCTCGGAAAGTTCCGGCGGTGGCGGCGGCGGAGGCGGGCCGTAGTGGTGGAACCAGGCAAACGCCAGCAAGTGCGCCAGGACAATCGCCACGAACAGCATGCCAAACAGGCGGCCGAACAGCGTGTCGAAGCGCGCTCGCATCAGCCGATGTCCCGCGCGTCGAACAGGTAACCCTCACCGCGCACGGTTTTGATCAATTGCGGGGCTTTCGGATCGTCGCCGAGTTTTTGTCGCAAGCGCGACACCAGCAAATCGATGCTGCGGTCGAACGCTTCGATCGAGCGACCGCGCGCGGCGTCGAGCAATTGTTCGCGGCTGAGCACCCGGCGCGGGCGTTCGATAAACACCCAGAGCAAGCGGAATTCGGCGTTGGACAGCGGCACCACGAGGCCATCGTCGGCGATCAACTGGCGCAGGACGCTGTTCAGGCGCCAGTTGTCGAAGCGAATATTCGCACGCTGTTCGGTACGGTCGTCGCGCACGCGGCGCAGAATCGTCTGAATGCGCGCCACCAGTTCGCGCGGTTCGAACGGCTTGGCCATGTAGTCATCGGCGCCGAGTTCGAGGCCGATGATGCGGTCGGTCGGCTCGCAGCGCGCGGTGAGCATCAGGATCGGGATGTCCGATTCGCTGCGCAGCCAGCGGCACAGCGACAAACCGTCTTCGCCGGGCAGCATCAGGTCGAGCACCACCACGTCGAAATGTTCGGCCTGCATCGCCAAACGCATCGCCGCGCCATCGGTCACACCGCTGGCGTGGATGTTGAAACGCGCAAGGTAGTCGATCATCAGCTCGCGGATCGGCACATCGTCGTCGACGATCAGCGCGCGAATGCTCCAGCGTTTGTCGTCTTTGGGCTCATCAGTCGCGGTCATTTGGGTGTTGTGCATGAGGCTGTTCGTCTGCCAGGTAGGCCGCCAACCACAAAGATGGGCTGCGAGGTAGTGGTTTCAGCATAGGCGTCCGGCCGTGAGGCGGGAAGTGCTGATGTAAGGACGTGTTGCGGCTGGCGAGGCTAGCGCGGGTGCTTGTTGCTGGCGTGTCGGCTGTGTATCGGAGTCGACACAATAGCAGCGAGCGCTATGCTGATCACGGTTGGCGCAACGATTTACCGATCATCGGGTGCCGCGCCGCCGCCGGTTCCGCTACAATGCGCGCCGATTTCGTCCTGCCTGAGAGCCCATTCATGTCCGCCTGCCAGACTCCTATCATCGTCGCCCTGGATTTTCCCACCCGTGACGCCGCACTGAAGCTGGCCGACCAGTTGGACCCGAAACTGTGCCGGGTCAAAGTGGGCAAGGAATTGTTCACCAGTTGCGCCGCGGAAATCGTCGGCACCCTGCGTGACAAGGGTTTTGAGGTATTCCTCGACCTGAAATTCCACGACATTCCCAACACCACCGCGATGGCCGTAAAAGCCGCTGCCGAGATGGGGGTGTGGATGGTCAACGTGCATTGTTCCGGCGGTATGCGCATGATGGCTGCTTGCCGTGAAGTGCTCGACAAGCGCACGGGCCCGCAACCGTTGCTGATCGGCGTGACCGTGCTGACTTCGATGGAGCGAGAAGATTTGGCCGGTATCGGTCTGGACATCGAGCCGCAAGAGCAAGTGCTGCGTCTGGCTGCACTGGCCGAGAAGGCTGGCATGGACGGTCTGGTGTGCTCGGCGCTGGAAGCCACCGCACTGAAAACTGCGCACCCGTCGCTGCAACTGGTGACCCCGGGGATTCGCCCGGCGGGCAGCGCGCAAGACGATCAGCGCCGCATTCTGACCCCGCGTCAGGCGCTGGATGCCGGTTCCGACTATCTGGTGATTGGCCGTCCGATCAGCCAGGCGGCAGATCCGGCTCAGGCATTGGCTTCGGTTGTAGCCGAAATCGCCTAAGTAATACCGAAGATCCAAATGTGGGAGCGGGCTTGCTCGCGAATGCGGTTTGTCATTCAACATTAATGTCGACTGATACACCGATTTCGCGAGCAAGCCCGCTCCCACATTGGTTTTGTGGTGGGTTTAAACCTTCAACACCAACTTGCCAAAGTTCTCGCCGCTGAACAATTTCATCAGCGTCTCCGGAAAGGTCTCCAGGCCTTCGACGATATCTTCCTTGCTCTTGAGCTGCCCCTTGGCCATCCAGCCGGCCATCTCCTGCGCCGCGCTCGCGTATTGCGCCGCGTAGTCCATCACCACAAAACCTTCCATCCGCGCGCGGTTGACCAGCAGCGACAGGTAATTGGCCGGGCCTTTGACCGCTTCTTTATTGTTGTACTGGCTGATCGCGCCGCAAATCACCACCCGCGCTTTCAGATTCAAACGGCTCAGTACCGCGTCGAGAATGTCACCGCCAACGTTATCGAAATACACGTCCACGCCTTTCGGGCATTCGCGTTTGAGCCCGGCGATCACGTCTTCGTTTTTGTAATCAATGGCGCCGTCGAAACCCAGCTCATCAATGAGGAATTTGCATTTATCGGTGCCACCGGCAATGCCCACCACGCGGCAACCTTTGATCTTGGCGATCTGCCCGGCAATGCTGCCCACCGCGCCGGCCGCGCCGGACAACACCACGGTGTCGCCAGCCTTCGGCGCGCCGACATCCAGCAAAGCGAAGTAAGCGGTCATGCCGGTCATGCCCAGCGCTGACAGATACACCGGCAGCGGGGCCAGTTTCGGATCGACTTTGTAGAAACCTCGTGGCTCGCCGAGGAAATAATCCTGCACGCCAATGGCACCGTTAACGTAGTCGCCGACGGCAAAACCCGGATTGTTCGAGGCGACGACTTTTCCCACGCCCAATGCGCGCATCACTTCACCGATGCCGACCGGCGGGATGTAGGACTTGCCTTCATTCATCCAGCCACGCATGGCCGGGTCGAGGGACAGGTATTCGTTCTTGACCAGAATCTGGCCCGCCGCCGGCTCGCCGACCGGTACTTCCTGATAGGTGAAGGTCTCGCGGGTGGCTGCGCCCACCGGGCGTTTGGCGAGCAGGAACTGGCGATTGGTCTGGTTGGTCATGGCAGGCACTCGAACGGAATGAAGCCTTGTTGATAGACCTTCATGGCCGATGCCGCAAGGTTGGCTGATGCGGCGAATGCACGTCGATCCAGTGCAGTGATGATCACCGGGCCGGTTTTATCACTGCAACGCATGGGTGCCTAAACAGCCACTGGATAGTGCTGACGCCCGGCCAACCGCTGTGGCTATGCTGCAACGCTAAGCATTCCCCCTGCATCTATGCGTTCGAGGACATAACAATGAGCATGACGTTTTCCGGTCAGGTTGTCGTAGTCACAGGCGCGGCCAACGGCATCGGCCGTGCGACCGCCCAGGCATTCGCCGCCGAAGGCTTGAAAGTGGTGGTCGCCGATCTGGATAGCGCAGGGGGCGAGGGCACCGTGGCGCTGATTCGTACAGCCGGCGGCGAAGCGACCTTCGTCCGTTGTAACGTGACCGTCGAGAGCGAAGTGAAAAATCTGATGGACGAGGTGATCAATACCTACGGCCGTCTCGACTATGCCTTCAACAATGCCGGGATCGAAATCGAGAAGGGCAAGCTGGCTGAGGGCTCGATGGACGAGTTCGACGCGATCATCGGCGTCAACGTCAAAGGCGTCTGGCTGTGCATGAAGTATCAGTTGCCATTGCTGCTGGCGCAGGGCGGCGGGGCGATCGTCAACACTGCTTCGGTCGCCGGTCTTGGCGCCGCGCCGAAGATGAGCATTTACGCGGCGTCGAAACACGCAGTGATCGGCCTGACCAAATCGGCGGCCATCGAATATGCGAAGAAGAAAATCCGCGTCAACGCCGTGTGCCCGGCGGTGATCGACACCGACATGTTCCGTCGCGCCTACGAGGCCGACCCGAAGAAAGGCGAGTTTGCCAACGCCATGCACCCGGTCGGCCGCATCGGCAAGGTCGAGGAAATCGCCAGCGCGGTGTTGTACCTGTGCAGCGACGGTGCGGCGTTCACCACCGGTCATTCGCTGGCAGTAGATGGCGGTGTGACCGCGTTCTGAACCTGCTCCCTCACCCAGCAATGTGTATCAAATAGTTAGATCGAGCGCTTTTGTCGGCTTTGTCGCACAGCCTCCTGACGGCGGCTGTGATTTACTGCGGCCAGCAAAACGGACAGGAGTTTGTGCGCTCATGGAATTGAGAATCGACCGACAGGCATTGGTGCCAGTGGTGCAGCAAATCGTTGATGGAATGACGGAGTGGGTCGCGCAGAGTGGCGTCGCGCCCGCCACTCGTTTGCCCTCGGTTCGGCAAATTGCCCGGGGCAACTTGCTCAGCCAGTCCTGTGTGACCGAGGCCTGCGAGCGGCTGGTCGCGCAGGGGATTCTGGCTTCATGCCAAGGCACGGGGTTCATGGTGGCCGCGTCACCCAAAACGCTGTGCGGACAGGGCGAGGGCGAGGCTGGTTGCAGTGGCTTCTACGGCGCTGCTGGCGGATTGAAGCTGGGCGGTGGCGGCTTGCCCGAGAGCTGGCGCGAGTCCGATGACTTGAGCTATGCGATCCGCGAGGTTGCCCGCACGGACATGGCCAGCCTGTTCAACTACAGCAGCGCGGCAGGCCTTCCGGCGCTGCGCGAGCAGATCGTCAAACGCCTGAAAATATTCAATATCGATGCGCCTGCAGAGCAATTGCTCACCACTGCGGGTGCCAGCCATGCACTGGATTTGATCGTGCGCACGCTGTTACAAGCGGGAGATTGCGTGGTCGTGGAAACACCCGGATACGCGCCACTGTTCAATCTGCTGCGCTTGAACGGAGTGAACATGATCGAGGTGCGCCGCACGCCGACCGGGCCTGATCTCGACGCGCTTGAAAGGTTGCTGGGTGAATTTCGCCCGGTGGCGATGTTCATCAACAGTCATCACCACAATCCCACGGGTACCAGCCTGACAGCGGCCGCGGCTCAGCAGGTTTTGTACTTGTGCAGGCTGCATGATGTCCGCCTGATCGAAGACGATGTCTACGCCGACCTACACACTGGCAACGGTACTCGGCTGGCGGCGCTGGATGAACGGGTGATTTACGTCGGCAGTTTTTCGAAAACCCTGAGCAGTTCATTACGGGTCGGTTTCGTCCTCGCCGAACCTGAAGTGATTGCCCGTCTGGCGCAAGTGAAGATGATCAGCAGCATGGGCGCCTCGAGCTTCAGTGAGGCGGTTGTGGCAAGCCTCATGGCCAGCGGCGCTTATCGAAAACTGGTGCAGCGCCAGCGCCAGCGCCTGAATACCGATCGCACCGCCGCATTGCAGTTGCTGGAAGACGCCGATTGGGAGGTGTTCGGCAAGCCTACGGGCGGATTGTTCATTTGGGCGCGGGCCCCGCAGACCGATGATGTTCGGTTGTGCCGCCAGGCTCAGCGCAGTGGTGTGTTGCTGTCGGCGTCCAGTGTGTTCAGTCCGAGTGGCGAAAGTAGCGACTGGCAGCGGATCAATGTGGCGCATGCCTGTGATCCGCGCGCGCGGCAGTTTTTTCGCAACACTTGTGTGGATCGACCTCGAGTGTCCTGAAAACGACGCGGGCGTAGCTTTTTGCCATTATTCCGACGCCAGAGACTTGTGCTGCCTGTTGGCCGTTGCGACTCTGCGTTCACAGACTTTGGCAGGGGATTAAGCGCAATGATTTCGGCCGTGCAAGGACGTTTTGCCAACCTCGGTATGGCAAAAAAACTGGGTATCGGATTTGCACTGGTGCTGCTGTTGACCGCGTTGGTCGCGGCGATTGGCGTCTGGTCTCTGCAAACCATCAGTCAGCGTTTTGATGGGCTCAAACAGATGTCATCGCTCAATAGCGGTCTGCTCGATGTGCGGCTGCTGGAGCAGGAATATGCGCTGCGCGGCAATCCGAAAACCGCCGATGCCTTGCGTGAAGGCGTCGATGGGCTGATTGCTCAAGCCAACGCGCTCAAGGCGCAATCACCGGCCAACGTGCCGGTGATGAACGATGTCGTGCAATCGCTGGAGGCCTATCGCAAGGCCTTCGATGAATTTGTTTCGCTGACCCAGACCAAGGATCTGGCACTGGAGATGGCCAGTTGGTCGGTGTCCAGCGTCGCCAATAACCTCGATGTGTTGCAGGCCGGGTTGGCGGACGACGGCGCCTATACCTTGAAAGAGTCCGAGGGCAAGGACGGTGCGCAATTCATCGAGCAAGCCAGTCAGGTCAGTCAGGTGTCGCGGCTGATGTTGCAGGCGATGAACGAGGCGCGGGTTCGCCTGGATCAAAGTCGCAAGGGCGATGCCGACGGTGCCGACAAAGGCAATATCGAACAGGCCGCGCAGGCTCAGGCGCAGGCCGAGGCGCTGAAGTCGACGGTCAAGGACGAGGGTTATCTGACGGTGCTCAATGAGGTGTCTGGGCATATTGCCGGTTTCAACGAGAAGCTGGCTGAGTACACCGGGTTGTTGGCGCAGGAAAAAACCGTCTACGGCCAATTGCACCAGCGGGCCGCGCAAGTGGTGGAGCGGGTGAATCAGGCGTATGTCGCTGAAGACGGTGCGATGCAGGCTGAGCTGAAAAAGAATTCACTGCTGATTATTGCCTCGTCGGCGTTGGCGCTGTTGGTCGGGTTGATTGCGGCGTGGGTGATTACGCGATTGATCGTTGCGCCGTTGCGCAGTGTGATTCAGGTGGCGCAGCAGATTGCGGCGGGGGACTTGAGTGCGACGGTGCCGGTGACGCGTCGTGATGAAATCGGTCAGTTGATGCTGGCGATGCAGCAGATGGGCGCGGGGTTGAGCACGATTGTCAGCGGGTTGCAGGCGGGTATCGAGCAGTTGGCCAGTTCGGCGCAATCGCTATCGGCGGTGACTGAGCAGACCAATCTTGAGGTCAGCAGTCAGAAGGAGGAAACCGAGCAGGTTGCCACCGCGATGAATCAGATGACGGCGACGGTGCATGATGTTGCGCGCAATGCCGAAGAGGCCGCGTTGGCGGCGCAGACCGCAGACAGCAAGGTTGAGAGTGGTCAGCAGGTGGTGCGGCAGAGCATGGCGCGGATCGAGCAGTTGGCGGATTCGGCGACGTCGGCGAGTTCCAGCATCGAGAGCCTGAGTACCGAGATTCAGAATATCGGCACGGTGCTGGGGGTGATCAAGAGCGTGGCCGAGCAGACCAATCTGTTGGCGTTGAACGCGGCGATCGAGGCTGCGCGTGCCGGGGAGCAGGGCAGGGGTTTTGCGGTGGTGGCGGATGAGGTGCGTGCGTTGGCGCGGCGTACGCAGCAGTCGACCGAGGAGATTGAGCGCTTGGTCAGTGCGTTGCGGGCGGCGGCGCATTCGTCGGTGCAGCAGATTCAGAGCAGTGGTGAGTTGGTGAAGCTGGCGGTGAGTGATGCGCTGCAGACGGAGAGTGCGTTGGGGAGTATTGCGGCGGCTGTTTCGTTGATTCAGCAGATGAATCAGCAGATTGCGGCGGCGGCCGAGGAGCAGAGTTCGGTGGCGGAGGAGATTAATCGCAGTGTGACGAGTATTCGTGCGAGTGCGGATCAGTCTTCGTTGGCTATGCGGGGGAATGCGGCTTCTAGTGTGGAGCTGGCACAGTTGGGGGTTGGGTTGCGGGGGATGGTTGGGCATTTTCGGCTTTGACGCTTTTGGGTTGTCTTGGCGGCCTTTGGGCCGACCATGTTCTTGGGGTTTTGGGTGTATATCCGGTTCTTCGGGGGTTGCGGCTGGCGGTTTCGCTCTTACAGCGACTCCCTTTGGCAGACGCCCCAAAGGAAGCAAAGGTCTGGGCCCCGGCGTTCGGCCCGCTCGCTGGGGCTCGGGGTTCCTTCGTTACGGGATTCATCCGGGGGCATCGCCTCCGGTTTGCTTCGCTGCACCTCCTCTCGATGTGTTTGGCTGCGCCAAACGTCGCTGCGCTCCTACCCCCGGATAAATCCCTCCACTCAGCCTTCCGAAGGGGCCGGCACGGCAAGATCAAAAGCTGCAGCCGAGCTTGCGCTCATCCTGTGTAGGAGCTGCCGAAGGCTGCGATCTTTTGATCTTGATTATGCTTTTGTAGGAGCAGAGCTTGCTCGCGAAGGCGGCCTGACAGCCGACCCATTTCTACGGTTGTACTCAATCCCTGTGTGGCGGGCTTGCTAGTGATGACGGCCTCACAACCAACAATTATCTGCCTGTACGCACCCAATCCAGCTGTAGGAGCTAGCCTGCTAGCGATGACGGCCTCACAACCAACCATTATCTGCCTGTCCGCACCCAATCCAACTGTAGGAGCTAGCCTGCTAGCGAAAGCGGCCTGACAGCCGACTCATTTCTACGGTTGTACTCAATCTCTGTGGGAGCTGGCTTGCCAGCGATGACGGCCTCACAACCAACCATTATCTGACTGTCCGCACCCAATCCAACTGTGGGAGCTAGCCTGCTGGCGAAAGCGGCCTGAAATTCCCCTCAGTCCCCATCTATCACCCACAAAAAAGCCACCTCCCGGTGGCTTCTCTCGCTACTTCTTCAATCAGTCGTAAATCACTTTCTTCTTCCAGTCCGCATCCGCCTCTACATCTTTCAAACCTGTGGTCAGTTGGTTCTCTTCGCCTTCGACCGGTGCAATTTTGTCCATGACCTGGGCGTTGGCGCGGGCGAGCAGTTTTTCCAGGTATTGCAGTTGTTCGGCGTAGGCCTGCGGGTCTTGTTGTTTGCGCAGGTATTGCACGCCGCGTTCGAAGGCGAGGCGGGCTTGGCCGGGTTGGTTTTGTTGCAGGGATTGTTGGCCGAGGTTGTTGAAGAATTCGATGTGCAGCAGTACGAGGATGTGGCGGACTTCGCGGATCCACTGTTTGGCTTCGTTCGGTGGCAGGAAGCCGTCGTGGGCGGCGCGGGTTATTTGGCCGTGCAGGGCTTCGAGCAGGAAGCGCACGTCTTTGGCTTTGGCTTCGGTCAGGATCGGTGCCGGCGGGTTGTTGACCGGGATCGATTCGCCCTGGGCGACCAATGCGCTGAGTTCGCTGATGCGCGCTTTGGTGGTGGCGCTGGTTTTTTCCAGGTTGAGCAGGCGCTGGCAGACGTTGAGTTCCAGTCGGGTCAGCAAAAGTTTCAGCGCAGGGGTCATGAACTGGCCGGGAAAGGTCTCGGTCAGTTCGCCGCAGCGGCGCAGGCGGTCGTTGAGTTCGACCTTGGTGCGGGCCTTCTCCAGTTTGTTGTTTTCCACCACATGGTTCATGTAGCCAATGGCGATCAGAATTGCGATCCCGGCTACGACTAGCAGGGTGATCATGAGTGGTGTCACCGGTACGACCTCTTTATAGGGTTCACTTGCGAGTTCAGTGGCTCGGCATTCAGCTGGCTGCCGCTGCTCGACACGTTGGATCGGTAGCTTCTGTCTATATCGGCCACGCACTGCTTAGATGAATGCTGGCGCGGTAAGCGCATATGGCCATCACTGTGCGGTGGACTATAACGCCTTGGCGTGTGGCGGAATATAGGCGTCAATCGTCGGGCGACGGAAAAGCCTGATTGACTTGGTAAAGCAGGTCGAAGTCATTGATTTAAATAAATTTATATCAAGGGGTTGACGACCCCTTAATCCATCCATAGAATGCGCGCCACTTACAGCGTAAAGCACACAGCGAAACGCGGTAGGGAGTGAAGTTGTAGCGTGTCCCCTTCGTCTAGTGGCCTAGGACACCGCCCTTTCACGGCGGTAACAGGGGTTCGAGTCCCCTAGGGGACGCCATTGCGGGAATAGCTCAGTTGGTAGAGCACGACCTTGCCAAGGTCGGGGTCGCGAGTTCGAGTCTCGTTTCCCGCTCCATATTCAACAAAAACGCCGATCAGTGATGATCGGCGTTTTTGTTTGTGCGCGATTTGTCGCGGCCCAAAAAAAAGGACCTTTACGGTCCTTTTTTTGTTTCCGTCAGAGCTTCGGCAATTGCCCGATGCGCCCCATCATTTCGGTGACAATCTGCAGATCCAGCAAGAACTGGTCAACAGTCTTGAATTCGCCATCGGTGTGCCCGGTGTATTTCACCTCGGGACGCGCCAGACCGAACTGCACGCCATTCGGCAATTCATGCACCGACGTCGCGCCGGCAGAGGTGCCGAACTCGTGCTTCATGCCAAGGTTTTCCGTCGACACTGCCAGCAGCGCCTTGACCCATTCGCCTTCCGGGTTGCGGTACATCGGCTCGGCGATCGAGTAATCGAAGGCCACGGCAACGTGGGTTTTCTTCGTCCACGCGCTCAGCTTGTCAGCGATTTCAGCCTTGAGTTTTTCTGGCGATTTGCCCTTCGGCACGCGCAGATTGACCGCCAGTTTGAAGGCTTTGTCGTTCTCACCAACGTAGGTCAAAGAAGTGGTCAGCGGGCCCATGAAGCTGTCGGCGAAACCGACCTTCAAGGTGTTGCCCAAGTAATCCAGGCCCCAGTTGTCAGCGGCATAACGCGCGGCGTCGGTGAACTGGTTGTGCTTGAGGGCGACTTTGCCGTTCAGGCTATTGATGAACACCAGCATGCGCGCCACCGGGTTCACGCCGGACTCTGGCTCGGAGGAGTGCGCAGAAACACCGGTCACCGTCAGTTTGACGTCTTTGCCATCAACCTTGGCCGCCACTTCGAAGTTGCCGCCGTTGTTTTTGGCGAACTCATTGCCGGCCTTTTGCAGACTCGCCGCCAATTCGGCAGGTTTGTCCGTCACCAACGTCACGACGGAGGCCGATGGAATCTGGTTGGTCGCCAGACCGCCGGTCATCGAAGTGATTTCGGCGCCTTTGCCTTCAGCTTTGCGCTTGGCGAAGTTGGCCATCACGGTGCCGTAACCTTTCTCGGCAATTACCACCGGGTAACCGCCATCCAGCGCCATGTTGTAGGCCGGCGTCGGGTTGTGTTCGAAGTAGTAAGGGATCGCATCGCCGGTGGTCTCTTCGGTGGTGTCGACCAACAGCTTGAAGTTGCGTGCCAGTGGCAGCTTTTCTTCTTTGATGACTTTCATCGCGTACATGGCGACGACGATGCCGTTCTTGTCATCCTCGGTGCCGCGACCGTACATGCGATCGCCGATCAGCGTGACTTTGAACGGATCGAGTTTGGTGCCGTCCTTGAGCACCCAGTTTTCCGGGGTGACCGGCACCACGTCGGCGTGCGCGTGAATGCCGACGACTTCATCGCCCTGGCCTTCCAGCGAAATCTCGTAAACGCGGTTATCGACGTTGCGGAAATTCAGGTTGAAAGACTCGGCCAGGCTCTTGATCTTGGCAGCGATCTTGATGAACTCAGGGTTGTCGTGCTGTGCCACACCTTCCTTCTGGAAGGTCGGAATCTCGACCAGTTCGCGCAGGGTTTCCAGCGCGGCTTTGCCGTACTTCACGCGGGTGTAAATGCCTAACAGACGATGAATCTCGTTCTGCTGCTCAGCGTTCAGGGTTTTGTTGTCGAGGAAAGCGCTGATGGCCGGGCCGAGGTTGTCGGTTTTAGCGATGTCGCTTTTGGCCAGACTGCCCAGAAACTCGCGAAAATCCGTGACGGTTTTGGCGTCGAAGGATTTCAGGATGACCGCGCTCTGCTCTGGGGTGATGTTGGCTTGAGCGGCGGTGGTGAACGAGGCGAGGCTGGCCAGCATCAGGGTAGCGGCGGCCAGTTGCTTGAGGGAAAAGTCCATTACGGAGGCATTCCTTTGCAGGCGGTTAATGAGATGTTGCCGACGGGTGTGTCAGAAACATTTCGCAAACTAACACTGCAAGCACCTGCCGTGGGAGGCTCTAAACGGGATGTGTCGCACAGAACTGCAAAAGAGGCGCACAAATGAAAAAGTCCCGGCGGGCATCGCCGGGACTTTTTTTGCATTACATGGAGAGCATCAAGCGCCCGGCGAACAGAATCAAAATCACCCCCATGCTGCGTTCGAACCAGTGGCCCATGCGCATAAACAGCACGCGTACTTTGTTGCTGGAGAAGAACAGCGCGACGATCACAAACCACAGTGCGTTTACAAAACACATCCACAAACCATAGAAGGCCTGGATTTGCAGGGGCGTGCTGGCGCTGATGATCGTGGTGAAGATCGCCAGGAAAAACAGGGTTGCTTTGGGATTGGTCGCATTGGTCAGGAAACCGGTGCTGAACGCCTTGAACAACGATTGTTCCACCAACGGTTCATCGGCATTTTTTTCGCCTTCAAGGGTGGTTTTCGGTTTGCTGCGGATCAGGCTGACACCCAGATACAAAATGTAAGCACCGCCGACTACCTTGGCCACGGTCAACAACCACGGGGTGGTGTGCATCAACGCGCCGACCCCAAGCAACGTGTACAACACGTGCACGGAAATTCCCGCACCGATGCCCAGCGCGGTGCAGATCCCTACCAGCCTTCCGAAGCGCACGCTCTGGCGGATGGTCACCGCGAAATCAGGGCCGGGAGCGACCACGGCAAGGAAGTGAATGGTGGCCAGCGCCAGAAACTCGCCCAGGTAATTCGAATACATCTCAGCTCCAGAAAGTCAGGGGTGAAGCATTGCCGCGATAGCCGACAAAGAAGGAAAGGCTCAAACGCGGATCGGCCACGCCCGGGGTCACCGAGTGCATGCAGCGCGAATTGAACATGATGAAATCGCCGGGTTCGGGGCGTACCTCAAGGGCTGGGCGGCCTAACAGCGCCGGGTCGATGCCGTAGCTGTCGCCGCGCATTTCGTCGAACTGATCCGGCGTGATGTCGTCGTCCCACATCTGCAATGCGCCGCCCTCGGTGGGCATGTTCAGGTACACGTTGCAGGCAAATTGCGCATCGAGGCTGCGCGCCTGAAAACTGTCCGGGGCGTCCTTGGCGAAAATGTCGTGATGGGCGAGAAAGCACACGCCGGGCTTCACCACGCGCGACAGGCCGACGTACATTTTGCGGCCGTAAAGGTTTTCCAGATGCGCACCGGCCGGCCAGGATTCGTCGAGCATGCAGCGCAGCGTGTCGACCGGCGAGGAGTAGGGCGCGCAGCGATGGCGCAACTCGGCGATGTTGCGGGTGGCGAGTTCGAAGTAGTCCTCAATCAGCATCGGCTGATTTTCTGCCTCGTAAAACGCCATGCCGATACGGCCGATACTCGGCGCGTTGATGTAGCCCTCATAGCCCGGGGCAAGAATCTTGTCGCCAATTTCGATCGCCAGCGGCTTGGGCAGAAAGCCTTTGACGCGGATGGCGAGGACTTCTTCGTTGGCCAGTTTTTTTATGCACGTCTCATCGAGACGCTCGACGTCTAGCATCATTTTATTTTAGGTCCATCTATCGATAGTCAACGGAACCGGCGAGTGCGGTTCCACGGCGTCGGGCGCTGCGTGGCGGCAGCGCCCGAAATGCTCAATCCACGCTGTAGTGGACGGACAGCGTGCCCTTCTTCTGCGAGAGGGACGCGATCGTGACTGTGCCCAGATCCTTCAGGCTACGTACATGGGTGCCGCCGCAGCCGTAGGCAGGCAGCTCACCGAAACTGATTTCCCGCGCGCCTTCGCGCAGTGAGGTGAGGCGTGGCAGATCGTGTTCGATCCACTGGCCGACGCCGTATTGAACGGTCTCGGCATCGACATCCTGGGCGACATCGCTCGGTTTGAATTGCACTCGGCCCTCATCCGGCCAGTGATGCGCCTTGATCGGTGTCCAGCCCATGGCCTGAACGAAATGGCCGATCAGGTGACCGGCCGAATGCATGCGTGTGTTGAAGCGACGGCGATCTTCGTCGACGCGGATACAGGTCATGCCTAACGGTACCGGGCGATCAACGAAATGCACGATGCGCTCTGGCTCCTGCACCACACGCAGCACCTGGCTTTCGCCGATCCAGCCGGTATCGCAAGGCTGACCACCGCCCTGCGGGTGAAACAGGGTGGCACGGAGCACCACGGCATATTCGTTTTCGTGGGGTGTGCAGTCGAGGACTTCCACGTTGGCCTTGAGGTCATCACTGTGGAAAAACAGGCGAAGCGTCATGTTTCAGGCCTTATTAAAGTTCTGTTTTTATTATATGAATCGTGCAATAACGTGATAATCCATCCAAACATCAAAGGACTTGTGCGCTGTGAGCATCAATCTGCCGCTACCGCTGCTCGGTGAAATGGCGATTTTCGTCAAGGTCGTGGAGACCGGCAGCTTCTCTGAAGCGGCTCGCCAACTGGGCTCTTCGCCGTCGGCGGTCAGTCGCAGCATCTCGCGGTTGGAGAAAGCCCTGGCCACGCGCTTGTTGCAGCGCACCACGCGCAAACTGCGCCTGAGCGATGGCGGCGAAGAAGTGTTCAAGCGTTGTCAGGAGATGGTCAGCGCGGCCAAGTCGGTGATGGAAATCAGCGGCCAGTTCACCCACGAAGCGGAAGGTCTGGTGCGCGTCAGCGTGCCGAAAGCGGTGGGGCGTTTTGTGATTCATCCGCACATGCCGGAGTTTCTGCGGCGCTATCCCAAAGTCGATGTCGAGTTATTGCTGGAGGATCGGCAGGTCGATCTGATCGACGATCATGTAGATCTGGCCATTCGCATCACCGATCGGCCGCCGGCGGGGTTGGTCGGACGTCAATTACTGACCATCGACCATATGCTCTGCGCCACGCCGCAATACCTCGCCGAACACGGCACACCCACGCATCCGCATGACCTGCTCAATCACAGTTGTATTTATCTGGGCGAAACCCCGAGCGATGCGCGCTGGAAATTCAAGAAGGGCAGCAAAGCGGTGACGGTCGGGGTACGCGGTCGCTATGCCGCCAATCACACTGGCGTGCGACTGGGCGCGGTGTTGCAGCACATCGGCATTGGCAGCCTGCCGTACTTCACTGCGCGTTATGCGTTGGAGCAGAAGTTGGTGGTGCAGGTGTTGCCGGACTGGACGTTCCTGGCTTCGTATCACGGTGGGCTGTGGCTACTGCATTCGCCGACGCGGTATCTGCCGCCGAAGCTGCGGGTGCTTATCGATTTTCTGGTGGAGTGTCTGGAGAAGGAACCGACCTTGAGCAAGCCGGGGAAGGTGGGCAATGCGAGTAACGCCGCGATGGCGTATGAACTGCCTGAAAGCGAAGGGTTGTTGTAGCGCAAAAGCAAAAGATCGCAGCCTGCGGCAGCTCCTACAGGGGATTGCGTAATTCCACTGTAGGAGCTGCCGAAGGCTGCGATCTTTTGATCTTCAACCAATCTATTTGATCAGTGCTTGCTGTCCTGAGCAGACATCGCCAGCAACTGCTTTTCCTGATTCCAGTCGAACGGTTCGTCGTTCTGTTCAGCTTCGAAACGACGTTCTTCCAGCGCCTGATATAAGTCGATTTCTTCATCGGCCAGGTAATGCAGGCAATCACCGGCGAAGAACCACAGCAGATCCCGCGGGATCAGGTGGGCAATTTGCGGATAACGGCTAATCACTTGAGTCAGGATGTCCTGGCCCAGGTATTGGCTTTCGATCGGATCGATCGGCAACGAAGCGAGCAGTTCGTCGAAACGCTCCAGAAACAAGGCATGGCTTTCTTCGGGAACCTGTTCGGCCTCACCTACGGCGACCAGGATACTGCGCAGATGGTCGAGCAACACAAGATGATCGGCAACGACGTTGGACACGAGATAAGTCCTCAAGAGCAAAACGGGCGCGGGAGTATAAAGCTCCTGCGCCCGCTTGGACATGGGTCTCAGGATCAGCGGACTTTGCCCTCTGCCTGTTTCAGCTCCTCTTTGTCGAAATCATCGACATCGATCACCTTGCGTCGCGCCGCTTCGGCATCACGCAGGCTCTGCGCTTCCACCGCTTGCAGTACGCCGGCCTCCAGTGCCGCGTCGATCGCGTGTTCGCCGGCGACCGGTTTGACCTGACCGCTTTTCAGCGACGCATGCAGCTTTTTATGCAGCGGTTGCGCAGTCGTCAGCAGATCGCTGGCGTGTTGCAACGCACCGACCGCATCGTCCGGCGACTGTGGGCGATAGCAACCGGCGAGCAGTTCTTCCAGCGCCGGATCGCCTTTCGCCCGACCAATCACGCCAGCCACTTCGGCCCCGAGTTTGTCCGACGGGCCTTTGTGACGACGGCCAAACGGGAAGACGATGACGCGCAGCAGGCAACCGAAGACCTTGTTCGGGAAGTTGCGCAGCAACTCATCCATGGCCCGCTCCGCCTGGCCGAGGCTTTCTTCCATCGCCCAGCGGAACAGCGGCTCCATGTACGCCGGCGAATCCAGATCGTGATAACGCTTGAGCGCAGCCGAGGCCAGATACAAGTTGCTCAACACATCGCCCAGTCGTGCCGACAGACGTTCGCGGCGTTTCAGCTCACCGCCGAGCAGCATCATGCTGAAGTCGGCAAGCATCGCGAACGCGGCTGCCTGACGGTTAAGCGCGCGGAAGTAGCCTTGGCTGATCTTGTCGCCCGGTGCGTGTTCGAAGTGGCCGAAACCAAGGTTCAGCACCAGCGTGCTGGCGGCGTTGCTCACGGCAAAACCGATGTGCTTGAGCAGCAGACCGTCGAACTCTTTCAGCGCCTGATCCTTGTCCTCACGACCGGCCAGGGCCATTTCCTTGAGCACGAATGGATGGCAGCGAATCGCGCCCTGACCGAAGATCATCAGGTTGCGCGACAGGATGTTCGCGCCTTCCACGGTGATGAAGATTGGCGCGCCGTTCCAGCTGCGCCCAAGGTAGTTGTTAGGGCCCATGATGATCGCCTTGCCGCCGTGGACATCCATGGCGTGGCTGATGCATTCGCGGCCGCGTTCGGTAAGGTGGTACTTGAGAATCGCCGACAGTACTGAAGGCTTCTCGCCGAGATCCACCGCGTTGGCCGTGAGCATCCGCGCCGCGTCCATCATCCACGCGTTGCCGCCGATGCGCGCCATCGCTTCCTGAATGCCTTCGAACGCCGACAGCGGCACGTTGAACTGCTCACGAATCTGCGCGTACTGACCGGTGACCAGACTGGTGAATTTCGCCGCACCGGTACCCACCGCTGGCAGCGAAATCGAACGGCCGACCGACAGGCAGTTCATCAGCATCATCCAGCCTTTGCCGAGCATCTCCTGACCGCCGATAAGGAAGTCCAGCGGGATGAACACGTCCTTGCCGGAGTTCGGGCCGTTCATGAACGCCGCGCCCAGTGGCAGGTGACGACGGCCGATCTCGACGCCTTCGGTGTCGGTCGGAATCAGCGCCAGGCTGATGCCGAGGTCTTCCTTGTCGCCGAGCAAGTGCTCTGGGTCATACGCTTTGAATGCGAGGCCGAGCAGCGTCGCCACCGGCCCGAGGGTGATGTAGCGTTTTTCCCAGTTCAGGCGCAGACCAATGACTTCCTGACCTTCCCACTGACCTTTGCAGATAATCCCGGTGTCGGGCATTGCACCGGCATCGGAACCGGCGAGCGGGCCGGTGAGGGCGAAGCACGGAATGTCGTCGCCACGGGCCAGGCGTGGCAGGTAGTGATTGCGTTGTTCGTCGGTGCCGTAATGCAGCAACAGTTCGGCCGGGCCGAGGGAGTTGGGCACCATCACGGTGGAGGCGAGGTCGCCGCTGCGGGTCGCGAGTTTCATCGCCACTTGCGAGTGGGCGTAAGCCGAGAAGCCTTTACCGCCAAATTCTTTCGGAATGATCAGGGCAAAGAAGCCGTGTTCCTTGATGTGCGTCCAGGCTTCCGGCGGCAAGTCCATCGACTGGCCGATCTGCCAGTCAGTGACCATCGCGCACAGTTCTTCGGTCGGGCCATCGATGAAGGCTTGTTCTTCTTCGGTCAGTTGCACCTTGGGATAGGCCAGCAGTTTGTCCCAGTCCGGACGGCCGCTGAACAGCTCACCATCCCACCACACGGTGCCGGCATCGATCGCGTCGCGCTCGGTCTGCGACATCGGCGGCAGGGTTTTCTGGAACCAGTTGAACAGCGGCGCGGTGAAATGTTTGCGGCGCAGGTCAGGCAGCAGCAACGGCGCGGCGACCACCGCCAGCAGCACCCAGAGCACCAGCATTAGCCAGCCGTGTGCGTGACTGAAAATGCCCATTGCCAATAAGTAGACGGCAACGATGCCCAACGCGGGCAGCGGGGCGATACGCCGGTGGGCGATATACGCCACGCCGACAATCAAAACCAGTATCCACAACAACAGCATATTTCAGTCCTCCGTGAACCAAGGCAAATCGACCCTCCAGAGCTTAGACCGCATCTGCAAAACCGGGTGGTCAGACCAAGGTGATTGAAATCGTGGGAAACCCCGGATGGTGTTCGTAGGTTCGGTGGGCAACACGTGTGGGAAATCGTTCGGTGATCCCGCGTCTTTGCGTCCAAGTTTGGCCGAAACGTCGTTATCTCTGTGCTTGAGCTGTCGCTAGACTCCAGTTTCATCAAGGAGATTGTCGTCATGCACGAATATCTGAGTCCCGGCCGCTTCACCGATAGTGACCACCCGGCGGTGGTGGAGTTCGCTGAACGACACCGGGGTGCCAGCCGCGACCCGGTCGAGCAGGCGATCAATCTTTATTACGCCGTGCGCGAAGCGGTGCGCTACAACCCTTACACCTTCAGCCGTGATCCGCAAACCCTGCGTGGCAGCTATGCATTGGCGGCGGGGGAGAGTTATTGCGTGCCCAAAGCCACGCTGCTCGCCGGTTGCGCGCGGCATTGCGGGATCCCGGCGCGGATCGGTCTGGCCGACGTGAAGAATCATTTATCGACGCCACGTCTGCTCGAATTGCTGAAAAGCGACATGTTCGCCATGCACGGCTACACCGAGTTTTTCCTCAACGATCGTTGGGTAAAGGCCACACCGGCGTTCAACCAGAAGCTCTGCGAACTGTTCAACGTCGCGCCGCTGGAGTTCGACGGCATCACCGACAGTGTTTTCCACCCGTACAACCGTGATGGCGCGCAGTTGATGGAGTACCTGGTCGATCACGGCCAGTTCACCGATGTGCCGGAAACCTTCTTCTTCGAACACCTGGAAAAATGCTATCCGCACCTGTTCGGCGATCGGCAGCCACAACTGTTGGGTGACATGCACAGCGATGTAAGCCGCGTCTGATCCGGCGTATGCTGGCCGCCCACTCATTTGAAAAGAGGCGGTCATGCTGAAGATCTGGGGACGGAAAAACTCATCGAATGTCAGGAAGCCATTGTGGGCTGCCGAGGAACTCGGTCTGGCTTACGAGGCGATCGATGCCGGGGGCGCATTCGGTGTGGTCGACACGCCGGAGTACCGGGCGATGAACCCGAACGGTCGCGTGCCGGTGATCGAAGACGACGGTTTCGTGCTGTGGGAATCCAACGCCATCGTGCGCTATCTGCTGGGCAAACATGCGCCGAACAGCGCTTGGTATTCGGCCGATCCGCAAGCCCGCGCCCTCGCAGACAAGTGGATGGACTGGACGACCTCGAGTTTTGCCGGGCCGTTCCGCACGGTGTTCTGGGGCGTCTTGCGCACCCCGGCGGACAAGCAGGACTGGCCTGCGATCAACGCCGCGATCAAGGAATGCAGCGAGTTGCTGAGCATGGCCGACGAGGCGCTGGTCAGCCAACCGTACCTGTCCGGAAAAGACATCGGCATGGGCGATATTCCACTGGGCAGTTTCATTTATGCCTGGTTCGAAATGCCCATCGAACGCGCCCCGCAACCGCATCTGCAAGCCTGGTACGAGCGCCTGAAGCAGCGTCCGGCCTACAAAAAAGCCGTTATGACCGCGTTGACTTAATACCTACTATCGACACACTTGACTGTACTTGTACGGCGGCGGCAAGCACCATTGCGCACTTGCGCTGCGGTTGGATCCATCGCCGCCGTCTCCTTTCTTCCTTCCATGGTGCGTAAATCAGATATGAGTTCCGCTCTGTCCATCCGGCAGCTAACCAAAACCTACGGCAACGGGTTCCAGGCCTTGAGTGGTATCGATCTGGACGTCGCCGAAGGTGACTTTTTCGCCTTGCTCGGCCCCAACGGTGCCGGCAAATCCACGACCATCGGCATTCTCTCGACCCTGGTCAACAAGACCAGCGGCAGCGTGAATATCTTCGGACATGACCTCGACAAGAATCCAGCGCAGCTCAAGCGCTCGATCGGCGTGGTGCCGCAGGAATTCAACTTCAATCAGTTTGAGAAGACCTTCGACATCGTCGTCACTCAGGCCGGTTACTACGGCATTCCGGCGAAGATCGCCAAGGAACGCGCCGAGCAGTACCTGACGCAACTGGGCTTGTGGGACAAGCGCGATGTGCCGTCGCGTTCGCTGTCCGGCGGCATGAAACGCCGTTTGATGATCGCCCGCGCGCTGGTGCACGAACCGCGTCTGCTGATCCTCGATGAACCGACCGCAGGCGTCGACATCGAGCTGCGCCGCTCGATGTGGACGTTCCTCACTGAACTGAACCAGAAAGGCATCACCATCATTCTCACCACGCATTACCTGGAAGAGGCTGAGCAGCTGTGCCGCAACATCGGCATCATCGACCACGGCACCATCGTCGAGAACACCAGCATGAAACAGCTGCTGGGCCAGTTGCACGTGGAAACCTTCTTGCTCGATCTGAAAAACGACTTGAGCGTCACGCCGCAATTGCTCGGCTATCCGGCGCGGTTGATCGACAGCCATACCCTGGAAGTCCAGGTCGATAAATCCATGGGCATCACGGCGTTGTTCACTCAATTGGCGCAGCAGAACATCGAAGTGCTGAGCCTGCGCAACAAAACCAATCGCCTTGAGGAGCTGTTCGTGTCCCTGGTGGAGAAAAATCTGTCGAAGGTGGCGGTATGAGTTCCGAGTTACGTCCCAACCTCGTCGCCCTCAACACCATCGTTTATCGCGAGGTCCGACGCTTCACGCGGATCTGGCCGCAGACCCTGCTGCCGCCGGCGATCACCATGGTTTTGTACTTTGTGATCTTCGGTAACCTGATCGGTCGACAGATCGGCGACATGGGTGGCTTCACTTACATGCAGTACATCGTGCCGGGGCTGATCATGATGTCGGTGATCACCAACTCTTACGGCAACGTGGTGTCGAGTTTCTTTGGCAGCAAGTTCCAGCGCTCCATCGAGGAATTGATGGTCTCGCCGGTGTCGCCGCACACGATCCTGATCGGCTATACCTGCGGCGGCGTGCTGCGCGGTTTGATGGTCGGCGTGATCGTGACGATTCTGTCGATGTTCTTCACCGATTTGCAGGTGCATCACCTCGGCGTGACGATTTTGGTAGTGGTACTGACGGCGACGATCTTCTCGCTGCTGGGCTTTATCAACGCTGTATTCGCGCGCAACTTCGATGATATTTCGATCATTCCGACGTTCGTGCTGACGCCGTTGACTTATCTGGGTGGCGTGTTCTACTCGATCACCTTGCTGCCGCCATTCTGGCAGACCGTATCGCTGGCCAACCCGGTGCTGCACATGGTCAACGCCTTCCGTTACGGCATTCTCGGTGTGTCCGACATCAAGATCGGCATCGCCATCACCTTCATGCTGGTGGCGACGGTGGTGCTGTACCTCGGTTGTGCGCGGTTGCTGGTGAGTGGACGCGGGATGCGTACTTGATCCGAGACCTCGTCTACCGCTTCGCGAGCAAGCCCGCTCCCACACTGGATCTCTGTTACAACGCAGACCCCATGTGGGAGCGGGCTTGCTCGCGAAGGCGTCAGTCCCGACAACACAAAACAAAAAATGGCCTCCCATCGCGGAGGCCGTTTTGCATTCAGGATTTGCGACTTTTCTTGCGCCGTGCCCACTGCCGCGCCACCCACCAACGCCAATACATCATCACCAGAAAGTAGGCGAGGGCACCGAGCACCAGCCCCACCACCACTGATCCCAGCAAAAAAGGCTGCCACAACGTCGACAACTCACCGCTGATCCATTCCCAGGTCAGCTCATCGGGCAGATGCCGCGCGGGCACATCCATCAGCCACGCCCCGGCCTGATAGGTGCAGAAAAACACCGCCGGCATGGTGATCGGATTGGTCAGCCAGACCAGACTCACCGCAATCGGCATATTGCCGCGCACCATGACGGCAAGCGCGGCAGCCACCAGCATCTGCGCCGGAATCGGCAGGAAAGCGGCAAACAATCCGACCGCCATCGCCCGCGCGACCGAGTGGCGATTGAGGTGCCAGAGGTTCGGGTCATGCAGCAACTTGCCGAGAAAGCGTAAGGATTTGTGTTCCCTGATGCTCGTCGGGTCGGGCATGTAACGTTTGAATAAGCGCCGGGGCATAAGGCTTCTCGGTCGGTTAAGGCGGCAAGTATGTCTGGATTCGATGAACCGCCCATTCAGACTTTGTGACAATTGTTGACGGCGCGAGTGCGCAACACCCGCTATGCCTAAGAACGGGACTCTCAAGGACGGGCTTATGCGCACAGGGATGATGGCGCTGGCAGTCGGTCTGCTGGCCCCGATGTTTTTACCGGCATTACCGCCGGTCGGGTTGATGCTGGTGTTGCCGGTGGTGGGTTTGATGTTGCTGCCGTTTCGCAGCTATCCATTGGCGTTTTGGTTGTTTGGCTTTACCTGGGCTTGTGTCAGTGCGCAATGGGCGCTGAATGATCGACTGCCCGCGCATCTCGACGGTGAAACCCGTTGGCTCGAAGGGCGGGTGGTCGGCTTGCCGCAAAATGCGGACGGCGTGGCGCGTTTCGAACTGGCCGATGCGCACTCGCGACACGAAAAACTGCCGTCGCTGCTGCGTCTGGCCTGGTACGCCGGGCCGCCGGTCAACAGCGGCGAGCGCTGGCGACTGGCAGTCAAACTCAAGCGTCCCGTTGGTTTGCTCAATCCGGATGCGTTCGATCACGAGGCGTGGCTGCTCGCGCAACGTGTCGGCGCGACCGGCACAATCAAGGATGGCCAGCGCCTGAGCGAGGCGCGCTGGGCCTGGCGCGACAGCATTCGTCAGCGCTTGCTGGCAGTGGACGCGCAAGGTCGCGCCGGAGCATTGGCAGCGCTGGTGCTGGGCGACGGTTCGGGGCTCAGCCGTGACGATTGGCAGATTTTGCAGGACACCGGCACTGTGCATTTGCTGGTGATTTCCGGGCAGCACATCGGTTTGCTGGCGGCGGTTATGTACCTGCTGGTCGCCGGGCTCGCGCGTTTTGGACTGTGGCCATTGCGCTGGCCATGGTTGCCGTGGGCCTGTGGATTGGCGTTCGCGGCGGCGCTGGGTTACGCCTTGCTCGCTGGTTTCGACGTGCCGGTGCAGCGCGCCTGCGTGATGGTCGGATTGGTGTTGTTGTGGCGCCTGCGCTTTCGTCATCTGGGCGCGTGGTGGCCGCTGCTGCTGGCGTTCAATGGCGTGCTGTTGCTGGAACCGCTTGCCAGTTTGCGTCCGGGTTTGTGGCTGTCGTTCGCGGCAGTTGCGGTGTTGATTTTCACCTTTGGCGGCCGCTTGGGCGCGTGGCGTTGGTGGCAAACGTGGACGCGGGCGCAATGGTTGATTGCCATCGGTTTATGCCCGGTGCTGCTGGCGCTGAATCTGCCGATCAGTCTGAGCGGGCCGTTGGCGAATTTGCTCGCGGTGCCGTGGATCAGTCTGGTGGTGTTGCCGCCGGCGCTGCTCGGCACTGTGTTGTTGCCGGTTCCTTATGTCGGCGAAGGACTGCTGTGGCTGGCCGGCGGTTTGATCGATTGGCTGTTTCGCGCGCTGGCGCTGATTGCCGGGCGATGGCCTGCGTGGACTGCGCCGTCGATACCATTCTGGGTGTGGATTCTCGGCAGTCTCGGCGCCGTGCTGTTGCTATTGCCACGCGGGGTGCCACTGCGACCACTGGGCTGGCCGTTGTTGCTGATTCTGGTGGTGCCGCCGCGCGAGCGACTGGACGAGGGATTGGCCGATGTCTGGCAGCTCGATGTCGGCCAAGGCCTGGCGATCCTGATCCGAACCCGCCATCACACGCTGCTCTACGACGCCGGCCCGCGCTTCGGCGATTTCGATCTCGGTGAACGCGTGGTGCTGCCAGCCCTGCGCAAACTCAGCGTGGACAATCTCGATGTGATGCTGCTCAGTCACGCCGACGCCGATCATGCCGGCGGTGCGCTGGCGATTGCGCGGGGCATGAAAGTCGTCCGTGTATTGAGCGGCGATCCGCCGGGCCTGCCTGCCGAATTGAGCGCTGAAGCCTGCGAAAGTGGCGAGCAATGGCAGTGGGACGGTGTGCGTTTTCAACTGTGGATGTGGGCGGATGCCCGCGACAGCAACCAGCGCTCCTGCGTGTTGCAGATCGAAGCCAACGGCGAGCGTCTGCTGCTGACGGGCGATATCGATGTCCATGCCGAGCGCGTGCTGCTCGACAGTCCATTGGCGGTGCCAACGCAATGGCTGCAATCCCCGCACCATGGAAGTCGTAGCTCGTCATCCATGGCCCTGCTCAACGCGCTGAAGCCCGAAGCCGTGCTGATCTCTCGAGGCCACGGCAACTCCTTCGGCCATCCGCACCCGACGGTGCTGGCGCGCTACCGCAAACAAGGCCTGCGCATCTACGACAGCGCCGAACAGGGCGCCATTCATCTGCAACTGGGCCGCTTCAAAGCGCCGTGGACGATGCGTCAACAGCGGCGTTTCTGGCGCGATCCGCCTGCGCTCGCCCGTTGATCGGTGCCAGCATGGATGGCACATCACGGTCGTCGGAGCGGCGGGTCTTAATCGCGGATCGGTATGGTAAAGTGGCGCACTTTTTCGAGGGGACTGTCACTGTGTGGGAATTGGTCAAATCCGGCGGCTGGATGATGTTGCCGATCATTCTGAGTTCCATCGCGGCCATGGCGATTGTCGCCGAGCGCCTGTGGACCCTGCGCGCCAGTCGCGTCACCCCCGAGCATCTGTTGGGCCAGGTCTGGGTCTGGATCAAGGACAAACAGCTCAATAAAGAAAAACTCAAGGAATTGCGCGCCAACTCGCCGCTGGGGGAAATCCTCGCCGCCGGTCTGGCCAACTCCAAGCATGGTCGCGAGATCATGAAAGAGTGCATCGAAGAGGCTGCCGCTCGCGTCATCCACGAGCTCGAACGCTACGTCAACGCGCTGGGCACCATCGCCGCGATGTCGCCGTTGCTGGGCCTGTTGGGTACGGTGCTGGGCATGATCGACATTTTCAGCGCCTTCACCGGTTCCGGCATGACCACCAACGCCTCGGTATTGGCCGGTGGTATCTCGAAAGCGTTGATCACCACGGCAGCGGGCCTGATGGTCGGTATTCCGGCGGTGTTCTTCCACCGGTTCCTGCAACGCCGCATCGACGAGTTGGTGGTGGGCATGGAGCAGGAAGCGATCAAACTGGTTGAAGTGGTGCAGGGCGACCGTGACGTCGATCTGGCCGAGGGCCGCGCGTGAAATTCCGTCGCAAACCACGGGAAACGATCGACATCAACCTCGCGTCGCTGATCGACGTGGTGTTTATCCTGCTGCTGTTTTTCGTCGTGACCACCACGTTTACCCGCGAAACCCAGTTGCGCGTTGATCTGCCGGAAGCTGTCAGCGGCTCGCCCGCCGAAGATCAGCAGCTCAAGCAGATCGACGTGGCCATCAGCGCTGAGGGCGTGTTTTCGGTGAACAACAAGATTCTGCCGAAGAACGATCTGGCGACATTGATGGAAGCCATGCAGAAAGAATCCAACGGTGACACCAACCTGCCGTTGTCGATCAGTGCTGACGGCAAGACGCAGCACCAATCCGTGATCACCGCCATGGACGCGGCCGGCAAGCTCGGTTTCAGCCATCTGCGCATGACCACGGTCGAGGCGGCGCCCAAATCCTGATGAGCCTGTCCGATCGCTTGCTCGCCGCGTGGTATCAGGGGCACCCGGCCCTGACGCTGCTGCGGCCGCTGGAAATGTTCTATCGCCGCGTGGTGGTCAACAAGCGTCAGCGTTTTCTCGATGGCCAGGGCGAAATTTATCAGCCGCCGGTGCCGTTGATCGTGGTCGGCAACATCACCGTGGGCGGCACCGGCAAAACGCCGATGATCCTCTGGTTGATCGAACACTGTCGGCGCAGTGGTTTGCGTGTTGGCGTGGTCAGCCGTGGTTACGGCGCCAAGCCGCCGCAGTTGCCATGGCGGGTCGAGGCCGATCAGGCCGCCGACGTTGCTGGCGACGAACCGCTGCTGATCGTCCAGCGCACCGGCGTGCCGTTGATGATCGACCCCGATCGCAGCGCCGCCGTCAAAGCCTTGCTCGCCAGCGAACCGCTGGATCTGATTCTCTCCGACGATGGCATGCAGCATTACCGTCTGGCGCGGGATATGGAGCTGGTGTTGATTGATGCCGCTCGCGGTCTCGGCAACAAGCGCTGCCTGCCGGCGGGGCCGTTGCGTGAGCCGATCGAACGTCTGCAAAGCGTCGACGGCGTATTGTTCAACGGTGCCACCGAAGATCGCGACGACGGTTTCGCTTTCCATCTGCAACCGACCGCGCTGGTTAACCTGCGCAGTGGCGAGCGCAAGTCGCTCGAGCATTTTGCGCCGGGCCAGAGCGTCCACGCAGTTGCCGGGATCGGCAATCCGCAACGTTTCTTCAATACCCTCGAAGCGCTAGACTGGCGCGCAGTCCCGCATGCGTTTGCCGACCACGCAGAATACAGCGTGCAGGCCCTGAATTTCACACCGTCATTGCCGTTGGTGATGACCGAAAAGGACGCGGTGAAGTGCCGTGCCTTCGCTGCTGCCGACTGGTGGTATCTGGCGGTCGATGCCGTGCCGTCGCCGGCCTTCGTGGCCTGGTTCGACACACAGCTGATGCGCCTGCTGCCCGATCGGCTTTTGCCTTAACTCATTTATCAGGGAAAGTTCATGGACACCAAATTGCTCGACATCCTCGCGTGCCCGATCTGCAAAGGCCCGCTCAAGCTCAGCGCCGACAAGACCGAACTGATCAGCAAGGGTGCCGGCCTGGCGTACCCGATCCGCGACGGTATTCCGGTGATGCTCGAAAGCGAAGCCCGCACCCTGACCACCGACGAGCGTCTGGATAAATGACCACCGCCTTCACCGTTGTCATCCCGTCGCGTTACGCCTCGACCCGTCTGCCCGGCAAACCGCTGCTGGACATCGCCGGCAAGCCGATGATCCAGCACGTCTGGGAACAGGCGAGCAAAAGCAGCGCGAGCCGCGTGGTCGTCGCGACTGACGATCCGCGCATCGTCGAGGCCTGCAAAGGCTTTGGCGCCGAAGTGGTGCTGACCCGTGAAGATCACAATTCCGGCACTGATCGTCTGGCTGAGGTCGCAGCGAAACTGGGCCTTGAGCCTGACGCGATCGTGGTCAACGTGCAGGGCGACGAGCCGCTGATTCCGCCGAGCGTGATCGATCAAGTCGCTGCCAACCTGGCCGCACACACCGAAGCGCGCATGGCCACGCTGGCCGAGCCGATCGAAGACGTCGACACCCTGTTCAACCCGAACGTGGTCAAGGTCGTCAGCGACATCAACGGTCTGGCGCTGACCTTCAGTCGCGCGACTTTGCCTTGGGCGCGCGACGCGTTCGCCAAGAGCCGCGAGCAACTGCCGGAAGGTGTGCCGTACCGTCGCCATATCGGCATTTATGCCTACCGCGCCGGGTTCCTTCAGGACTTCGTGAGCTGGGGCCCGTGCTGGCTGGAAAACACTGAATCCCTCGAGCAACTGCGTGCGCTGTGGCACGGCGTGCGTATTCATGTTGCTGACGCGTTGATCGCGCCGCCGACTGGCGTCGACACCGTCGAAGACCTCGAGCGCGTTCGTCGCCTGCTGGGGGCCTGATGCGCGTTCTGTTTGTGTGCCTGGGCAACATTTGCCGTTCGCCCACGGCTGAAGGCGTGTTGCGCCACAAGTTGCGCGCCGCAGGGCTGGCGGATCAGGTTGAAGTGGCCTCCGCCGGCACCGGTGACTGGCACGTCGGCAATCCGCCGGACAAACGCAGCCAGGCCGCTGCCAAAGTGCGCGGTTATGACTTGTCGGCGCAACGCGCGCAGCAAGTCAGCCGCGCCGATTTCGCCAGTTACGACCTGATTCTGGCGATGGACAACAGCAACCTGCGCAATCTCAAGGCCTTGCAACCGTCCACCGGCCGCGCCGAACTGGATCTGTTTCTGCGCCGTTATGCCGGGCTCGTCGATGAAGTGCCGGATCCGTATTACGACGGCGATCAAGGGTTTGAGCAGGTGCTGGATCTGATTGAAGCGGCTTGTGACCAATTGTTGATCGAAGTAAAGGGCCGGTTATGAGTTTGCAGGTGCAACCGCAGGTTTCCCTGAAACCGTTCAACAGTTTTGGCGTCGACGTTCGCGCGCAACTGTTCGCCGAAGCCCATAGCGATGGCGATGTTCGTGAAGCGCTGGCCTATGCCGTTGCTCATGATGTGCCGCTGCTGGTGATCGGCGGTGGCAGCAATTTGCTGCTCACGGCAGATATTCCGGCGCTGGTGCTGCGCATGGCTACACGCGGGATTCGTGTGATCAGCGATGACGGCAACCGTGTGGTGATCGAGGCGGAAGCGGGCGAACCGTGGCATCCGTTCGTGCAGCACACGCTGGCGCTAGGATTTTCCGGGCTGGAAAACCTCAGCCTGATTCCTGGCACCGTTGGCGCTGCGCCGATGCAGAACATTGGCGCTTACGGTGTCGAGATCAAGGATGTCTTTGCCGGGCTCACCGCGCTGGATCGTCAGACCGGCGAGCTGCGCGATTTCAGCCTCGAAGAGTGCAACTTCGCCTACCGCGACAGCCTGTTCAAACAGCAGCCGGGGCGTTGGTTGATTCTGCGCGTGCGTTTCAAACTGGATCGCGTCGCCCATCTGCATCTGGAATACGGCCCGGTGCGTCAGCGCCTGACCGAGCAGGGCATCGAACAACCGACGCCGACCGACGTCAGTCGCGCGATTTGCAGCATCCGCAGTGAAAAACTGCCGGATCCGGCGGTGCTCGGCAATGCCGGCAGCTTCTTCAAAAACCCGCTGGTGTCGGCGGCCATCGTCGCGCAGATCAAAGCGCAGCACCCGGATGTGGTGGCTTACGCGCAAGCCGACGGGCAGATGAAATTGGCCGCTGGTTGGTTGATCGAGCGCGCCGGCTGGAAAGGTTTCCGCGAAGCCGATGCCGGCGTGCACAAATTGCAGGCGCTGGTGCTGGTCAATTACGGCACCGCGACCGGCCTGCAATTGCTCGATCTGGCGCAACGTATCCAGAAAGACATTGCCGAACGTTTCAATGTCGACCTGGAAATGGAGCCTAATCGGTATTGAAGCAGCGGCGAGCTTCAAGCCTCTAGCGGCAAGCTACAATCTTGAGCGTGAGCCAGCTTCTGTTTTTACTTGCAGCTTGTAGCTAAAAGCTCGCCACTGAAAAGCCCTGTCTCAGCAGGGCTTTTTCGTTAATGTTGGGTTAACTTAGCGAGCTAACGATAACCGTCATTTGCTCCACCAAAGGCCCGGTGCAGACGTTCGCGTCGACACAAGAGAGCCTCATTAGCCTGAGTCGATCTGCGTGAACCACCGCCGATGCAACGGCGGCAGATTGCTCGACCCCATAACCACCAAAAATATGCGGGCGTGCCCATGATTACCCTGAAACTCAATGGCCAGGATCATTCTCTCGACGTCACGGAGGACATGCCGCTGCTTTGGGCGATCCGCGACGTTGCCGGTTACAACGGCACCAAGTTCGGCTGCGGCATGGGCCTGTGTGGCGCGTGCACCATTCATATCGATGGCTTGCCGGCGCGCAGTTGCATCACGCCGATCGGCTCAGTGATCGGGCAGAACGTCACCACCATCGACAACCTGCATGCCGATCCGGTCGGTCAAGTCGTCCAGCAAGCCTGGCTCGATACGGCAGTCGCGCAGTGCGGTTTCTGTCAGGGCGGGCAAATCATGTCGGCCACCGCGTTGCTCAAAACCAATCCAAACCCGAGCGACGAGCAGATCGAAGAAGCCATGGTCGGCAACATCTGCCGCTGCGGCACTTATAACCGCATCAAAACCGCGATCCGCCAGGCCTCCACGCATTTGAAGGAGGCGAAAGCATGAGCCGCCTTCCGAACGATTTCGCCCTGAGCAATCTCAGTCGCCGCGGTTTCCTCAAAGGCGTCGGCGCAACTGGCGCATTGGTGCTGGCCGCCAGTTGGGGCTGGCAGGACGCGCTGGCCGACGAGAAAGAAAAGAAATTCGGCGCTGATGGCATGCCCAACGGCTGGATCGATGACCCGAAAGTCTACGTGAGCATTGCCGCTGACGGCACGGTCACCGTGCTCTGCAACCGTTCGGAAATGGGGCAGGGCGTGCGCACCAGTCTGACCATGGTCGTCGCCGATGAACTGGACGCCGATTGGGCCAGGGTCAAAGTGCAGCAGGCGCCAGGCGATGAAGTGCGCTTCGGTAATCAGGACACCGACGGTTCGCGCAGCATGCGTCACTGGTACGAACCGATGCGGCGTTGCGGTGCTGCAGCGCGGACGATGCTTGAACAAGCGGCGGCCACGCAGTGGAAAGTGCCGGTCGGCGAATGCCACGCGCAGTTGCACAAAGTCATTCACAAGCCGTCTGGCCGTGAGCTGGGTTATGGCGAACTGGCCGCCGCCGCGAGTGCGTTGGCGGTGCCAGCGCGTGACAGCCTGCGCCTCAAGCAACCGTCGGAATTTCGCTACATCGGCAAGGAAGGCACCAAAGCCATCGACGGTGCCGATATCGTCAACGGCCGCGCGGTGTATGGTGCCGACGTGCATTTCGATGGCATGGTTTACGCGACCATCGCCCGTCCGGCGGTGTATGGCGGCAAGGTCAAATCGCTGGATGACAGCGCTGCACTGAAAGTCCCCGGTGTGCTGAAAGTCATTCAGATTGAAGGTCGTCCACTGCCTTCTGAATTTCAGCCATTGGGTGGCGTGGCGGTGGTGGCCAGCAATACCTGGGCGGCGATCAAGGGCCGCGAGGCGCTCAAAATCGAATGGGATGACGGCCCCAACGCCAGTTACGACTCGATCGCCTATCGCAAGGAGCTGGAAGCCGCCTCGCTGAAACCCGGCAAAGTGGTACGCAATACCGGCGATATCGACAAAGCATTGAGCGGCGCTGCCAGCACACTCGAAGCTTCGTATTATTTGCCGCATCTTGCGCAGGCACCGATGGAGCCAATGGTCGCCATCGCCCGTTACAAGGACGGTGTCTGTGAAGCCTGGGCACCGAGTCAGGCGCCGCAAGTCACCCGCGAGCGTATTGCCGAGCGTCTCGGTCTGCCGTTCGACAACGTCACCTTTAATGTCACGCTGCTTGGCGGCGGTTTCGGGCGCAAGTCGAAACCGGACTTCGTCGTTGAAGCGGCGATTCTCGCTAAAGAATTTCCCGGCAAAGCCGTGCGAGTGCAGTGGACGCGTGAAGATGACATCCACAACTCGTACTTCCACACCGTGTCCGCCGAATTTTTGAAAGCAAGCGTCGGCAAGGACGGCATGCCGTCCGGCTGGTTGCATCGCACCGTGGCACCGAGCATCACCGCGCTGTTCGCGCCGGGCATGAACCACGAAGCGGCGTTCGAGCTGGGCATGGGCTTCACCAACATGGCCTACGCCATTCCCAACGTACGTCTGGAAAACCCCGAGGCCACCGTGCACACGCGGGTCGGCTGGTATCGCTCGGTGTCGAACATTCCTCATGGTTTCGCCATCCAGAGTTTCGTCGATGAGCTGGCGCACAAGGCCGGTGAGGATCCGCTCAAGTACCAGATCAAACTGCTCGGCCCGGATCGGCAGATCGACCCGCGCACCTTGAGCGAAGAGTGGAATTACGGCGAATCCCCCGAGCGTTATCCGATCGATACCGGGCGCATGCGTACCGTGCTGGAAACCGCTGCCAAAGCCGCCGGTTGGGGGCGTAAATTACCCAAGGGCCGTGGCTTGGGGCTGGCGGTGCATTACAGCTTCGTCACCTATGTGGCGGCGGTGATCGAAGTCGAGGTTAAAGACGATGGCACGCTGATCGTGCACAAAGCTGACATCGCCGTGGATTGCGGGCCGCAGATCAACCCTGAGCGGATTCGCTCGCAGTTCGAAGGCGCCTGCGTCATGGGCCTGGGTAACGCGGTGCTGGGTGAAATCAGCTTCAAGGACGGCAAGGTTCAGCAGGACAACTTCCATATGTACGAAGTGGCGCGCATGTCGCTGGCGCCGAAGGAGGTCGCAGTGCATCTGGTGACGCCGCCGGGCGATGTGCCGTTGGGCGGTGTCGGCGAGCCGGGTGTGCCGCCGATTGCGCCGGCGCTGTGCAATGCGATTTTTGCTGCCACGGGCAAGCGCATTCGTAACTTGCCCGTGCGTTATCAACTGCAGGATTGGCAGAAGGCGGACGCCTGATGGACAGTGTCGACCTCAACGTTCTGCGCAGCGTGCTCGAATGGCGCCGCGCCGGGCAGCGGGTGGTGCTGTTCAGCGTGGTGCAAACCTGGGGCACCGCGCCCCGGGCCCCCGGTGCGATGCTCGCCTTGCGCGAGGATGGCGTGGTGATCGGTTCGGTGTCGGGCGGTTGCGTCGAGGATGACTTGATCGCCCGCCTGCACGATGGACGGATTGCCAGCGACGGGCCGCCGGTGCAACTGATCACGTATGGCGTCACTCGGGAGGAGGCGGCGCGGTTTGGCTTGCCCTGCGGAGGTACGCTGCGCCTGACCGAAGAGCGGGTTGGCGATCCGCAGTGGGTCGCCGAGCTGCTCGCGCGTTGTGAAGCCCACGAAATTGTCGCCCGCGAACTGAATGTCGAAACCGGTGAAGTGGTTTTGACAGCGGCGAGCAAAACCGATGCTCTGGAGTTCGACGGCAAGCTTCTGCGCGCGATTTACGGCCCGCGCTGGCGCTTGCTGTTGATTGGTGCCGGGCAATTGTCACGCTACGTCGCGGACATGGCGCGGTTGCTGGATTTCGAAGTGCTGATCTGCGATCCGCGCACTGAGTTCGTTTATGGCTGGGAAGAGCAGCACGGTCGTTTTGTCGCGGGCATGCCGGATGAGGCGGTGTTGAACATTCAGACCGATGAGCGCACAGCGATTGTCGCGTTGACCCACGATCCGCGTCTGGATGACATGGCCTTACTGACCGCGCTGGATTCGCCGGCGTTTTATGTTGGCGCACTCGGCTCGCGGGTCAATAGTTTGAAGCGCCGGGAGAATCTGGCTCAGCTAGGCTTGTCGGTAGAGGCGATTGCTCGATTGCATGGGCCGATCGGTCTGCACATCGGCAGTCATTCGCCGGCGGAGATTGCCTTATCTTTGCTCGCAGAGATTGTCGCGATCAAAAACGGCGTTGAGTTGAAGCAGAAGAAACCCGTGGAGGGCGCATGAGCCGAACCATTGGCGTGATTGTGTTGGCCGCAGGCGAGGGCAGTCGCTTTCGCAAAGCGGCGGGTGCGGACAAGGATAAGTTGCTCGCCGATTGCACCGGTCGCGATGGCGCGGTGCGCTCGGTGATCGAGCAGGTGCTGGTGAATCTGCCGGCCAGCCTCGACAAACGTGTACTGGTCACGACGGAAGAACGACCGCAAGCGATGCGTATGGCTCAGGCGTATGGCTGTGAAGTTGTGACGATTGGCACGACCGGCATGGGCGACAGCATTGCGGCGGGCATCGCGACGTGCCCGCAAGCGGATGGCTGGCTGATTGTGCTGGGGGATATGCCGTTTATTTTGCCCTCGAGTATTGAGCGGGTTGTTGCGGCGATGGCTGATGATGCGGTGAGCGTGCCGGTTCAGGACGGCGAGTTTGGTCATCCGGTGGGGTTTGGCCGGTCGTTTGGTGCGGGGTTGCTGGCGTTGAGTGGTGATCGTGGGGCTCGGCCTTTGTTCAAGCAGGGCAGGGTGGTTGAGGTGGCGGTGGATGATCCCGGGGTGTTGTGGGATATCGATGTGCCGGAGGCTTTGGTTTTTAAATAACAGCAAGATCAAAAGATCGCAGCCTTTGGCTGCTCCTACAGGGGAACGCATTTCAAATTGTAGGAGCTGCCGAAGGCTGCGATCTCTTGATCTTTTAAATGGCATAAAAAAAGCCCCGCCAGGCTTTCACCGGGCGGGGCTTTTTTACAGCTTCAGGAATCAGACGAGGGGTTTAGGCTCGTGTTCTTTTTCCTGGGCTTCTTCGTGGTGCTCTGCTGCGTCTTGAACGGAGCGAGGCGCTTCAGCGATGACCGCTTCAACTACCGCTTGTTCAGCGACGACTTCAGCAGCCGGAGCAGCAGCGGCAGCCTGTTCGGCTTCCTTCTGCAGGCGTTCTTCTTCACGCTTGCGACGACGCACTTCACGAGGATCGTTCGGTGCGCGACCGTTTGCAGCCAGAGCGCTGACCGGAGCCACTTCAGCCACCGGAGCAGGAGCTTCGACAACTACCGGCGCTTCGACGACTGGAGCTGGTTCAGCAACAACCACTGGCTCGGCAGCTTTGGTCTCTTCAACCACTGGAGCATCGGCAACAGGCGCTTCGTACGCTGGTGCTTCGAACACTGGCGTCTCAACAACCGGCGCTTCAACCGCTGGCGCTGGTGTTTCAGCGACAACCGGCTCGGCTACCCAGTTGAAAGCGGTCTGCTCTTCGCGAACTTCACGTACGGTTTCGGTCACGGTTTCAGCGACGGTTTCAACCACCGGCTCAGCAACCACAACTGGAGCCGGCTCTACCTGAGGCAGCGTTTCCTGAACCGGAGCCACTTCGACTTCCGGAGCAGCAACCACTTCTACTGGAGTGGTCGCTTCAACAACCGGCGCTTCCACTGGAGCGGTTTCCTGAACAGCAGCGGTGGCGCGTTCGGCTTGCTCAAAGGCTTGGGCTTCGGCCGGAGCGCTGATCACGGTGCTGGCAACGGCTGCGGTAACAGCCAGGCCGGCGGCCAGATCGGCAGTGCTTGGCTCTTCAGCGTTTTCGCCGGCTTCGGATTCTTCCGAACCTTCGATCACGTTGCCGTTGGCATCACGCTGACGCTCACGACGGTTGCTGCGACGACGCTGACCGCGCGAACGACGACGTGGGCGATCGCCTTCGGCGCTCTCCGAACCGTCTTCCGGCAGTTGCTCTTCGTTGGTGTTCACTTCTTCTTCAGCGACGGCAGCAGCGGCCTGTTCGGCGCGCGGTTGACGCTCTTCACGCGGCGGACGCGGTGCGCGCTCTTCGCGTGGCTGACGAACCGGACGCTCTTCAGCAGCCACCTCGGTGGTCACGGCAGGAGCGGCGTCGAGTGGCTCGCGCAGTTCACGTACACGTTCTTCACGCTCGCCACGTGGCTTGCGATCTTCACGCGGAGCGCGCGGTGCACGTTCTTCACGCGGCGCACGTGGCGCGCGTTCTTCACGAGCGGCCGGCGCTGCTTCGGTACGGGCTTCACGCGGCTCGCGAACTTCGCGGGCTTCACGTGGCTGACGCTCTTCACGCGGCTCACGTGGGGCGCGTTCTTCACGCGGTGCACGCTCTTCGCGCGGTTTGCGTTCTTCATCGCGGCGACCGTTACGGTTGCGGCTCTGCTGACGACCGTTGCGGCGCTCTTCGTTACGGGCCGGACGCTCGGCAGCCGGTTTTTCAACCACGGCCGGAGCAACTGGCTCTTCTTTGGTAGCGAACAGGCTGACCAGCGACTTTACCAGACCTTTGAACAGGCTTGGTTCTGGCGCGGCAACCGGAGCCGGCGCCGCGGCAGCAGCAGGTGCGGTCACTTCGGTCGGCACCGGAGCGTTGGCGCGAGCCGGTGCAGTTTTGACCGCGGCTTCCTGGCGAACCAGGGTGCGGGTCGCGGCGGCTGGCTGAACTTCTTCAACTTCAGCAGCGGCGGCAGCGATTTCGTAGCTGGACTGGTTGGTCGCGGCTTCCGGGCTGTCGTCACGCAGGCGCTGAACTTCGAAGTGCGGCGTTTCGAGGTGATCGTTCGGCAGAATGACGATGCGAGCACGGGTGCGCAGTTCGATCTTGGTGATCGAGTTGCGTTTTTCGTTGAGCAGGAACGCGGCCACCGGGATCGGCACTTGTGCGCGAACTTCGGCAGTGCGGTCTTTCAGGGCTTCTTCTTCGATCAGGCGCAGGATCGCCAGCGACAGCGATTCAACGTCACGAATGATGCCGGTGCCGTTGCAACGCGGGCAGACGATGCCGCTGCTTTCGCCCAGCGATGGACGCAGGCGCTGACGCGACATTTCCAGCAGGCCGAAGCGCGAGATGCGGCCGATCTGCACGCGAGCGCGGTC
>NZ_JBIVJB010000031.1:0-53698 GCF_044750025.1 Pseudomonas sp. NPDC088885
ACACAACTCGCCCAAAGCACCCTGCCCTTCGGGTCGCTGAGGGTTAACTTAATAGAAACGGCTACGCATGTAGTACCGACAGCGGAGTACTGGCGGACGGGGGTTCAAATCCCCCCGGCTCCACCAACTCAAAAAAAGACGTCCTCGGACGTCTTTTTTTATGGCTGAAATTCAAGCATCTCGCTGGATTGAATGTATGAGCTCAGATTTTAGAGTACGCCAGCGCCGTGCGGAAACTCGATTCTGGGGTACTCAATCCGTCTTAAGGATTTTGCGCGGTCGCTGATGAGTAAACTGGCTTAAGGCGGCTAATCGCTGGCAAATGCACTCAAGAGAGTGTCAGATTCTTTCTACGCCAAACCCCTCGCCCCCCAACCCCCACCAACACCCCCAACACAATCGCCGCCAACGGCACCGCCCCCACCCATGTCATCGTCGGGAACACCAACAAGATCTGCGAGTCATTCCCGCCCAGCATCATCGACGCGCCAATCCCCATCAGCATCCCGGCCAGTAAATGCCGAACAACCGACAACCACTCCAACCGCTGATACCGAAACGTCCGTCGCTTCAACGTGTACACCAGCATCCCCAGCAGCAACATGCCAAACACCGCCACTCGCTGAACCGTCAACGCGCCCTCATCCATCGCCCAGAACATCCGCGACAAGTCATAAAAGAACACGCTCGGCGTCCACTGCGGTTCGAACGTGTAGAGCGCGCTGGTCAGAGCGCCGAGCAGCAGGCTCGAAACCACCACACGCCGATCGCCATGCACCTGTGACAAAAACACCAAAACCAGTAAGACGATGCCGATAGTCAGCCAATACTGATGGCTGGATATCTCCGCCATCTGCTGAATCTTGTGTTCAGTGAGCATGTTGAGGTGGTGCCAAAGCACGATGCCCAGCACCCATCCGATCACCGTAAACATTTTCGCCAGATGACCGCTGGCCAGTTTGGTCAGGGTGCCGACGCTGCATCCGTCGTTGAGCACCGAGGCGATACCGAACAGCAAGCCGCCAAGTACCAGTGACCAATAACCCACTTCAGGAATAAACAGCGGCTGACTGAACCCGGACAATCCATACAACGGCCCCAGCAACAATCCAAACAAGCCACAGGAAACCAACGACACAAACAGTGTCGGTCGGCGTCGCAGCAGTTGCCCGACCGCGTTGACCAGGCACATGCCCATGCGTTGGGACACCAGGCCAATAAGGAAGGCCAGCAGTAGCGAAATCAACAGTGAAAGCACAAGGCTCTCCGTTTTTGGAGCGTGAGGTCGTTGGACGTTATCGCAGATCGCGCGCGGTACAAACCTTGCGGGTGAAGTGCGAAAGCGCTTCTACACTCACAGCGCACATGCCTTTCAACGCCGACACCCGAATGATCATGACTTCCTTAAAAGACCGCATGCAAACCGGCAAGGACGCACGCAAGCAGTGCCCGCGTAGTGCTCAGGCTTCGACGGGCAAGATGAGTCGTGATCCGATTCCGCTGATCAAGGCGTCGAGTCAGGGGCGTGTCGAATCGTTGGTGGAGTTGCGTTACGGGCGCATGCTGGTGTCGCCGTTTACGTTTTTTCGCGGCAATGCGTTGTTGCAGGCGCATGACTTGTCGAGCACGGCGACCATGGGTTTGATTTCGCCGATCTGCGGTGATTGTCATTTGATGAATTTCGGTGGTTTCGCCACGCCGGAGCGCAATCTGCTGTTCAGCGTCAATGATTTTGACGAGGCGCATCCCGGGCCGTGGGAGTGGGATTTGAAACGTCTGGCCGCCAGTCTGGTGATTGCCGCGCGCGACTTGCGCCACGGCGATTCGGTCGAAGAGTCGGTGTGTCGCGACATGATCGGCGCGTATCAAGCGACGCTGCTGGAGTGCGCCGAACAGAGTTCGCTGGAGAACTGGTACGAGTCGATCAGTTACACCGACTTGCTCGCGCAGGCGCGCAAAACCACGCTTGAACACGTGCAACGCGCTATCGAAAAAGCTGAGCAGCGCACTCACGCAGGACTGCTGCCGAAGATCAGCGAGCGCGATAAACACGGGCGTCTGATTATTCGCGATGACTTGCCGGAGATTTTCCATCTGCACAACAACTCCACGTTGCTCGATGCCGAGGATGACTGGCTGCGACTGTCGGACTGGCGTCCGCTTTACGAGATGTTCATGCGCGATTATCGCGGCACGTTGCAACCCGATCGTCGCGAATTGTTGTCGCGGTTTCATGTGCAAGACATGGCGTTCAAAGTGGTCGGCGTTGGCAGTGTCGGCACGCGTTGTCTGGTGGCGCTGATGACCGACGATCAGGAATTTCCGCTGTTTCTGCAATTCAAGGAGGCGCGGCGCTCGGTGCTTGCCGATTACGTCAAAGGCAAATCGCGGGTGCGCCACGAAGGTCAGCGCGTGGTCGAGTGTCAGCGTTTGATGCAGGCGGCCAGCGATCTGTTTCTCGGCTGGACGACGGGGCCCAACGGTCGGCATTTCTATGTGCGGCAACTGCGCGACATGAAAATCTCCGCCGAACTGGAAACCTTCGACGCTGAAACCTTCGCCGCCTATGGACGGGTTTGCGGTCGCGCCCTGGCCCGCGCGCATGCGAAAGCGTCCGGGCAAGCCGCGCATATCAGCGGCTACATCGGCAAAAGCGATGCGCTCGCCGATGCGTTGTTGACGTACGCGCAAAGCTACACCGCGCAAAATGAACGCGACTTCGAACGCTTTCAATTGGCCTGTCGCAAAGGTCGATTGCGCGCACGTTCGGAAGCCGACTTTACCGCTGATTACCTGCCTTGAACCGGGCTAGAGCGGCCGCAAACGAGATGAATTTTTCTTCACTGCCCCTGCCCGACCGAACCTGTAAAGTTCGCTCGCTCATTCAAGAAACTACGGTTCGCCCGCGCTCCTGCGGGCTTTTTTTTGCCTGAAATTCCTCATCGTTCAAAGTTTCCCGTGTAGGCGCTGCCGAAGGCTGCGATCTTTTGATCTTGAAAACGCAGGAGCGAAAGATCGCAGCCTTCGGCAGCTCCTACTGAAGATCAACCGGTTTGTATTTTCTGCGGTGTCGGGCAATGCTGTCTGACAACCCCGCCGACCGGAACGTCCGATGCCGCTGTTGACCCTGCCCTGCCAACGCCTGACGCTGGCGATTCTTGCCCCGGATCAGGCGGAACTCGAAAGTGAGTTTTATCGCCGCAACCTGCGCCATCTCGCGCCGTGGTCGCCGATTCGCACCACTGAATATTTCTCCACTGCACAAATCCGTCGACGTCTCGAGATTCAGGCCAGTGCCTTCGAGGCCGGGCTGGCGATGCATTTCGCGCTGTTGTCGCCGGACGGCCAGCAGATGATCGGCGCGTGCAATTTCAGCGGGGTTATTCGCGGGGCGTTTCAGGCGTGTTATCTGGGTTATCACATCGATGAAGCCCATCAGGGCCAGGGTTTGATGCAGGAAGCGCTGGAGGCTGGCATCGCGTACATGTTCGAGGGGCAGAATCTGCACCGGATCATGGCCAACTACATTCCCGGCAACGAGCGCAGTGCGCGGTTGCTGGAGCGCTTGGGTTTCGAGCGTGAGGGCTACGCCAAGGCGTATCTGAACATTGCCGGACGCTGGCAGGATCATGTGCTGACGGCGCTGGTCAATCCGCGGTTCGAAACACCAGACAAACGTTGGTCGCGACCACTCGCTTAAGCTTCACGAATTGTTCAGCATTGCCGACGTATGCTCGGGGTTCCCGCCCCTTTCGGTAGCCTGAACGCCATGTCGCGTGCCGTCACTTCGCTGTTTCTGCTTGCCGCCCTGCTGTTTTTCTTTGCGCTGGGCAACCATCAGTTGCAAGGCTCCACCGAGGCCCGCGTCGCCGGCATCGCCATGGAAATGCACCTGGACAACGACTGGGTGACGCCGCGTCTGTTCGGCGAAGCGTTTCTGGAAAAACCCCCGCTGAGTTTGTGGCTGGACGTCGGTGCAATGCGCGTGTTCGGCGTTTCGCCGTGGGCGGTGCGGTTGGCCTCGGCGGTGGCCGGGTTGTTTAGCGTGATGTTGTTGTACGGCATGTTGCGTCGCTTCGAGCGGCCGAAAAGGGTCGCATGGACGGCGGGGATTCTGCTGGCGACCATGGCCAGTTACTGGAGCAACGTACGTGGCGTCGGTGAAGACGCGCTGCTGGCGCTCGGCGTGACGGCGGCATTGCTGGCATTTTTCCAGGCGCAGCGATTGCCGACGCTGGGCAATTCGCTGCTGTTTGTCGTCGGCATCGCCATCGCGACGTTGAGTAAAGGTGTGTTGGGCTTGGCGATGCCGGGCGTGGTGATTTTTGCTTATCTGCTGGCGGACAACCTGATCGACAGGCGTTTGAAGATCGCTGATTGGTTGCGGCCGGGGTTGCTCACCGTGGATCGTTCGTTGAGGCCGGGCATTACGAGCCGTTTTATTACTACCTCGCCAAGCTGCCGCAAGCGTTTTTGCCGTGGAATATCCTGGTGTATCTGGGGCTGTGGCACTTCCGTAAAGAGTTGAAGGCGAATCGGTATCTGCTGTTTTTCAGCCTGTGGATCTTGGCGCAGTTTGTGATGCTGACGTTGGCATCAAGCAAGCGCACGGTGTACCTGATGTCGATGACGCCGGCGGCTGCGGTGATCGCGGCTGAGTATGCATTTGTGTTGTTCGAGCGGTTGAAAGCGTACGAATCGGCGAATCGTTTTGTAGGCTGGGTCGCTCGTCGGCGTCAGGCATTGGGATTCGGCGTGTTGGCGGTGGTGATCGCCGGTTATCTCGGTGCGGCGCAGTGGGCGCTGCCGAATGCGGATAAACACCTGTCGTTCCTGCCGCTGACGGAACACATTCAATCGTTACAGGCCAGTGGTCATCAGGTGGCGTTGTTTCAGGCGAATGAGCGGGTGGGCGGTGCGAGCGTGTTTTATACGCAGAGTGTGCTGAAGGGGCTCGATACGGAGGCGCAGTTGCGGGAGTTTCTGGGGGCGGCAGCGACAAATGTGGCGGTGATCTCGGCGGATACTGAGCCTGTAGCGCCGCTGAAAGTGCTGAAGACCATGATGGTTGGGCGACAGGCTTATTACTTTGTCACTGACTAAACCAGACTAAACACACACCCCTGTGGTGAGGGGATTTATCCCCGATGGGCTGCGCAGCAGCCCTTTCTTTTGAATCAAGAGAGGGGCCGCTTCGCGCCCCATCGGGGATAAATCCCCTCGCCACAGGTTATTCACTGGATGGGCATTCCAACTGTTGCCGACGTGGCGACTGACACTGTCCGCTCATGCTTCTCCAACACCGGCATCTCCAACCGCGCCCGTCCATAAAACGCCAACGCTGTCAGCAAACACGCCAGCCAGACAAAGATCCCGGCCCAAAACGTGTGGGACATGTAGTGCCAACCTTGCAGGACGCGTGTCGTGCCGTAGATAAAACCGAGCAACAACGAGCCCCACAAAATCGCCTTGGAAAACCGCCACTGGTAGCGTCGCGCAACAAAGTACAGCGCCAGCATGGTGAACCCACCCGACGCGTGCCCGCCCGGCCAGCAACGGCCCTCGCCCGCTTCATGGAACAACTGGAAATTCTCGTACCACTCGACATGAGCCATTTTGCCGCCGTACAGCGTGGTCTCGATCGGGCAGTAAACGCTGGTGTGCGCCTTGAGGAAGTGGATCACCCCGGTGCAAACGGCGAACGCCACCACGACGAAGAAAAAATCCCTACGATGATCGGCGGTAAATCGCAGCACTGGCGCGACTCTGCTGCGCTCCAGAAAAGCACCCAGTCGTGGCCGCTTCTGCGGATTGACCAATGGCCAGATCACCGAGAGCATCGCACCGATCACGGCAATCTCGCCCGTCCAGTTCGGAATGATCCGCGCCCATTTATGCGTGAGTTTTTCGAAGAAGTGGATTTTGTCGAGCGGGAAAGTCTGGGTCAGCGGGTCGAACAACAGGTTGCTGAAAGCGATGTCGATTTTGGTCATGTCGAACAGCAGAAACACCACCGCTGCACACAGCAGCGGGATGCCAAAGTTATAAGCGTAGAAACGCGATTTCATCGGGTGGTCACCGTGCGCCAGTCGGAGGCTTCAATGAAGCCGAGCATCTGTGGGGCCGCCGGATTGGCAGCGGAGACAAACAGCGAAGAACCGTAGCCGGGATCGGAGGCCGGTACGTTCAGGTCTTTCTCGATTTGCGCCATGCATTCGCTGTGGGTCACCAGGATCAGATTGCGCCCCGGCACTTTGTGCGCCAGCGCCTCCTGCAACATTCGCCCCTTGCAACTGATCAACCAATCGGCGGCGGTGGAGGTCTTGGTGAACATGTAACCGGCGGTCTGCACGGTGCGCTCGATCGGGCTGTTGTAGAGGTCGGCGTTGCTCAGGCCCAGTTGTTCAAACTGCGAACCCACCGCATCCGCGACACTGCGCGAACGTTGAGTGATGCCGTCGTTGCCACTCAGGCACGGTGCCTTGGAGTGATCGCAGCGTTCGACGTGGCGCACCAGCACGATCATGTCGCCTTGCGCCCAGCCCTGCGCCAACGCCTGCGCGCCGGCGACATTGCCGTGGGCCAGATCCGGTACAGCTGCGGGTGCCAGCAACCACAAGGTCAGCGGAATCACCAGCACGGAGGCGGCCAACACCACCCACGTGTTGCGAAAACGCGCCAAACCGCTCAGATCGATCGTGCGTTTGACGCCGAACAGATTCAGTCTCAATTCCACAAAAAGCCGCCTCACCGGCATGCATCACTTGTCATTCGATGCGGCGAAGGTACAGAGGCGGGCGTGGGCAGCCAGTGAAACCCATGTGAAAAAAGTCTTGGGATCCTTTGTTACAAATTCCGTAGGACAAAATCCTTTCAGCTCTCGGCATTGCGGCCGATACAGACCTGCTAACACCCTTGCTGGCTCAAAAAAACAACAATCTTCCAGCCTAACCGACGACCAAGAAACCCAACGTTTCTGGAGGATTTTTGATGAATAGCTGGTTCGGCAACATCAGCGTGAACATGAAATTGGGCCTGGGCTTCGGCCTGGTGCTGGCCCTGACCTGCGTCCTGGCCCTGACCGGTTGGACCAGCCTCGGCGGCCTGATCGACCGCAGCAACTGGATGAGCGACATCACCCAGCTCAACTCCGGCCTGACCAAACTGCGCGTGGTGCGCCTGCAATACATGCTGACCAACGGCGATGAAACCGCCGCGCAAAACGTGCAGACCACCCTTGAAGCCTTTGCCGCGCAACAGCAGAAGTTGATCAGCAGCTTCAAGAGCCCGGAGAACGTCAAGTTGCTCAAGGCGCAGGCGGCGACCATCGCCGAATACCAGACCTCGCTGAACAAAATGCGCAACGCCTACCGCACCGCCAACAGTGCGCGCGACGCCATGAGCGTGAATGCCGACGCCGCGTATCGTCAGATCGAATCGATCAGCAAACATGTGCAGCAAATGGACATGAGCGAGCAACGTTTCGAACAGTTCCAGGCCATCACTACGGCCAAGGAAGCGTTCATCCTCACCCGCTACGAAGTGCGCAGCTACATGGCCGCCACCAACGCCGACACCGAGCAGAAAGCCGTCGCCCAACTCGACGTGGCGATCGCCAGCCTCAAACAATTGAACGTGCATTTCGCTGACACTCAGGCAGATGCCCTGCGTCAGCTGGAGACCGCGCTGGTCAATTACCGCAGCGCCTTGCAGGCGTTTAAAAACGCCAACAGCGAAGCCGTGCAGGCGCGCAAGGAAATGACCGATCAGGGCGCGACCATCGTCACCCAGAGCGAGCAGCTGTATCAGATCCAACTCGATCGTCGTGACGCCGAAAGCGCTCAGGCTCGCACCCTGCAATTGATAAGCACCCTGCTGGCGTTGCTGGTTGGCGTGATTGCCGCAGTGTTGATCACCCGTCAGATCACCCGTCCTCTGCGCGAAACCATGGCCGTAGTCGACCGCATCGCCAGCGGCGACCTGACCCACAATGTCATCGTTACCCGTCGCGACGAACTCGGTGTGCTGCAACAAGGCATCGCGCGCATGGGCGTGACCCTGCGCGACTTGATCAGCGGCATCCGCGACGGCGTCACCCAAATCGCCAGCGCCGCCGAAGAGTTGTCCGCCGTCACCGAGCAGACCAGCGCCGGGGTGAATAGCCAGAAAGTCGAGACCGATCAGGTCGCCACCGCGATGCACGAAATGACAGCCACCGTGCAGGAAGTCGCGCGCAACGCCGAGGAAGCCTCGCAAGCCGCTGCCGCCGCTGACGGCGAAGCCCGTGAAGGCGACAAAGTGGTCAACGAAGCCATCGCGCAGATCGAACGTCTGGCCAGCGAAGTGGTGCGTTCGACCGAAGCCATGAGCGTGCTGCAACAGGAAAGCGACAAGATCGGCAGCGTCATGGACGTGATCAAAGCCGTCGCCGAACAGACCAATCTGCTCGCGCTCAACGCTGCAATTGAAGCAGCGCGCGCCGGTGAAGCCGGTCGCGGGTTTGCCGTGGTTGCCGACGAAGTGCGTGGCCTGGCCCAGCGCACACAGAAATCCACCGAAGAAATCGAAGGCCTGGTCGCCGGTCTGCAGAACGGCACCCAGCAGGTTTCGGCGGTGATGAACAACAGCCGCGCACTGACCGACAGCAGCGTCGCGCTGACCCGCAAGGCCGGCCTGTCACTGGAAAGCATCACCCGCACGGTGTCGAATATTCAGTCGATGAACCAGCAGATCGCGGCGGCGGCTGAACAGCAGAGCGCAGTGGCTGAAGAGATCAGCCGCAGCATCATCAACGTGCGCGACGTCTCGGAACAGACGGCGGCGGCGAGTGACGAAACGGCGGCGTCGAGTGTGGAGCTGGCGCGGTTGGGTGGGCAGTTGCAGCAGATGGTCAGCCACTTCCGCGTTTGATCTTCACCTTGCAGTGAATGAAAGAACTTCGCGAGCAGGCTCGCTCCCACAGTTACAAGGTCGATCACAAAATGTGTGAACACCTTCAAAACCTGTGGGAGCGAGCCTGCTCGCGAAAGCGTCAGACCTGCCACCTCGATATCCCGAAAAAACCCCGGTACCCGTAGGAGCTGCCGCAGGCTGCGATCTTTTGATCTTCGCTTTTGAACAATCAGAAGCCAGATCAAAAGATCGCAGCCTTCGGCAGCTCCTACAAGTTGTACCTGGTAGCAACGTTTACGAGCAGATACCTAGTTCGCTGTGATATCCCTCAGGCCGCCCACGGATTGATCACCTCGACACCACTAAACTCGAAATCTTTCACGTTGCGAGTGGCAATTGGAACGCCGTGAGTCCGACAGATCGCAGCGATTTGCGCATCGGCCATTGAAGCCGCACGACCCTGGGATTCGCAATCAGCAAGAAGCGTTGCGTACTCAACAGCGGCATGAGCATCGAATGGGAGAATGCGTCCGGCAAAGTCTTCTTCGAACATCGCCATGGCATGCGCTTCAAGTTTCTGTTTGCGCTTGCCTGAAGGCAGCCGGGCAATGCCGTGGAGTATTTCTGCCACTGTCACCGCACTGACTGCCAGCTCCATGGCGGGTTGCGAATCAACCCAAGCAAGCACCCGGGTCTCAGGCTCGACTCGCATAAACTCTGAAAGAACATTGGTATCGAGCACTATCATTCAGAGAAATCCACCGCAGTGGCTTTTTCTGAGCGCTTCGGGAGATCGAGATCAACTCCGCCGACATCGCTGAATCTGTTGCGGATTCGGCTACCAAGTCCACCAGCACGATCGACTGCCGTCAGCGCCCTTCCCAGAATCAAACGAGCCTCTTCTTCCATAGAGTGGCCGTTATGAGCAGCAGTGATGCGCAACTGCTCCTTAAGCTTTTCATCAAGGTTTCGGATGGTGATGCTGGCCATGACGCCTCCTGCAATCAATGAGATCATTGATTGCAGGCTAGCACATCTCTCCTCGCCTAATCCGGGCAACTGCCGAATGGTCGAATTCAGCGCGTCCCACGCTGCCGCAACGCCGACGGCATAAAGTACGCATCCTCGGGCACCGGCTGGGCGAAATCCACGGTCTCGGCTTCTTCGTTGTCGAGGTTCTGCACGTAGTAACGACGGGCCTGCAAATCATGGAAAACGTCCAACGCACTCCACGTGGTGGGCAGGTCGTAGAAGTTTTTCAGATAGGCCATCGACACGCGCCACAACTCCCCTCGCCCGTCGTATTGATCGACCAGCGCGGCGCCCCAGCTGTCTTCATCGAGGAACAGCACGCGTTTCGAGTAGATATGCCGCGAGCCCGGTTTCAGGTTGCCTTCCACCACCCAGACCCGGTGCAGTTCGTAGCGGGTGTATTGCGGGTTGAGGTGGCCCGGGGTGAGCAGTTGCGCGTACTTCACGTCGGGGCTGGCGACTTTGTAGTTGTTGTAGGGAATGTAGATTTCCTGTTTGCCCTTGAGCTTCCACTCGTAGCGATCCGGCGAGCCGTTGAACAGGTCGGTGTCGTCAGCGGTGCGCAGGCCATCGGAGGATGAGATCGGCGTGTCGTACGCGAGATTGGGCGCGCGGCGCACGCGGCGTTGGCCGGCGTCGTAGACCCAGGCCTGGCGCGGGTCTTTGAGTTGGTCGAGGGTTTCGTGCACGAGGGCTGCGCCACCGGCCAGTCGCGCCGGGCTTTTCACGAAGGCGAGGTAGTAGAACAGGATGTTTTTCAGGTCGGCGAACTGGCCGTTCGGGCGGTAGTAGTTGAATAGCGCTTCCTGCTGCGAGGTCACCAACGCGAAGCTGCCGTTGCGCTGTACCGGCGCTTCGGAGGCGCGGCGCACGACGTAGATGCCGCGATAGCGAGTGATGTGGTTCCACAGCACTTCGACGCCGTCTTTCGGCACTGGAAACGGCACGCCGCCGTAAGCGTCGGAGAAGCCGCTGCCGCCTTCGAGCAGTTTCGCCGAGGTCGCGTTTTTCAGGGTGTTGTCGTACAGCCATTGCGGCGCCGAGCCGGAGCGACGGGACGGGTAGATCGGCATCTGGAAGGTGTCGGGGTAGCTGTTGAACAGCGCGATCTGGCCGGGGCTGAGATGGGCTTTGTATTGGTCGAGATTGGCTTTGGTGATGGTGAACAGCGGTTTGTCCGCCGCGTACGGATCAGGGTGATGCTGACCCGGTTTGTAGCCGGCCGGGGCTTGGGTGATGCCACCCGTCCACGCCGGGATGGTGCCGGCGGCGTTGCCGGCCCGCTCGGCGCCCATGGGGGTCAGGGTGGTTTTCAGTTGCTCGGCTTGTTGCGGGGTGATGGCGGCGAAAACGCTGCCGGCGGCCAGACCTAGAACAAGCCCGAGCGAAGCCCTGGTGAATCTTGAACTGTGAACCATGATCTTCTCCAAAATACAAAAACCTGTGGGAGCGAGCCTGCTCGCGAAAGCGGTGTGTCAGTCGACATCAATGTTGAATGTGCCGGCCTCTTCGCGAGCAGGCTCGCTCCCACAGGGGATCTGTGTGGTCTTTAAAGGAAATACTTGAGGTTGAACCCGACGTTGTCGCGGTCGCGGATGCCGTTGTTTTGTCCGCCGCCGTAGAACTCGGTGTACTGCAATTCGGCTTCGAGCTTGTTCTGATAGTTGGCCTTGATCCCCAGCGTGTAGGCCTTGCGACCTTCGATGGTGTTGCCGGCCTGGTAGCTGTTGCCCTGGAAATCGTCCTTGTAAACGATGTAAGGCGAGACGTTGACCCCGGCGTACACGTCGTTCCACGTGCCGTTGAGCATCGCCGTGTAGCTGTAGGAATCACGGTTGACCTGATCGTCGCGATCACCACCGGACACATAGGAATAGTTACCGGTACCCGCGTAATAACGCGTGCTGCCGTCATAAGCCGTGTATTGCAGGCTGCTGCCACGCAGATGTTCCGAGGCCAGTTCGAAGATGCCGAACAGCGAGTCGAACGAGGCCGTCGGGCCGAAGTTGTAGATGGTGCCCAGCGAGGTGTTGAACGCTTCGACGCGCTCGGCGTTGTTGATCTCGCTGTTGAGGTTGACCATCTGCCCGCCGACGTTGATCGACCGGCCCGTCACCGCCACCGCCGCACCGTTGGCCAGGTCGCCGATCAAATCGTTAGTGGCCGCGACGCCAATCGGCAGGTTCGGCCGATAAGCGATTTCGCCAAACACCGAGGCCTCGCCCAGCGTGGTGTTGAAGCTGAAGCCGTACATGCGGATGTCTTCGGCGTAACGACGATGCGCCTGAATGTTGCCCATCACATCGGCCGTGGCCAGACCACCGGCAAGCGCCCCGGCCTGATCGCCGGCAACGCCGGACAACAGATTGGTCAGCGCATCCATGTCGATGCCCTTGTACCCGCCCAGATCCGCCGCGATGGTCGGTTCCTTCGCGTGGTAGTTGACCATGTACAACCCAAACTCGGTGCTGTTGAGCTGCTCGGCGATGTAGCGGAAAGCGAAGCCGAACTGACCGTCGTTGCGCGCGTTGTAGTCCTTGCCGATCGACGCCACTTTCAACGTGTTGCCGTACGCAGGCGTCACACCGTTGGCGTACAGCCCGGTGGTTTGCAGGGCTGAACTCAGCAACGGGTTGTTACCCAGCGCGCTGTACAAGCCGATCACGTTGCCAAACCCCGGCACTGGCGTATCGAGCGCGGTGCCGCTGAAGTTGTTGTAACCGGTGTTGCCGCCATCGGCGAACAGGTCGGTTTGCGAGTAGAAAGTGCCGACCGGATCGATGCGGGTTTCTTTCCAGTTGGTCTGGTAGAAACTCTCCATGGTCAGCGAATCGGTGAGGCCGACGTTGAAGCTCAGCGCCTCTACCGGCACCAGCACTTCCTTAACTTCGGCGCCGGGCAAACGGTACTTGGCCGCGTCCACCGGGTTGGTGGTGTTGATCCCGCCGCGATAGAAAATCCCCTCGCCCCAGTTGAACACTTGTCGCCCGACTCGGGCGGTCACCGGCATCTGCGCGACGTCCCAACTGCCGTGCACATACGCGTCGAGCATCTCGATGCGGCTGCCGGCAATATCGCGGGTCTGGCTGGTGAAACGGTCGTCCTGCGGGTAGCTCTGGCTCGGTTGCGAGGGACTGTTGTTGTCGTAGTAGTTGTTGCGCTTGTCCATCAGCTGCGTGTCGTAAAACCCCGTGCCGCGCATGAACAAACCGTAGTTCTGATAGTTGGCTTCAAGCTCGGAAGTGATCTTGTACACCTCGGAAACCAGCCCGGTGTCGAAGTTGCGATTGCCGTCGTTGGTGTTGACGTCATCGTTGGATTTGTCGCGGCCCTGCACCCGCCACATACGACCGTACGACAACGTCGTGTCGATCGAACCGGTGACCTGTTTGTCCATGAAGCTGAACTCCACCGCGTGCGCCGCATCGACTGCGCACAGTTGCAGCAGCCCTGCCAGGCCGACACCGGGGAGCGCCGCGCCCGTCAGGCGCAATCGAGTGTTGATCATGTGTTCCTCCTTCCCTGTTTTTTTATTGTTTTTTGTCCTGTCGCGGTGGCTAGGGCGCCAATCCCGCGCTGACGTAGATCCGGCTGTGCGCGCCGAAATGGCCGAGCAGTTTGAACAGCTGTTGATTGAGTGCCGGATGGTCGAAATCTTCGCGTTGCAGCTGATTGCCGCTGCTGAAATCGCTGGTCGCTGGCGCCGTTTCCAGCCATTGGCCGATCGCTTCGTCGAAGGCGGCGGAGTCGTCGACCGACTCAGCGCTGACCACTTCGCGCAGGTAGTCGACCGAGTACGGCGGATAGCTTTTGTCTTGAGCGACATCGGTGTAAGCGTCGAGCATCGGATGCGGATTGCCGGCACGCAGCAAGCGCCGCAGCCAGGTTGATTGATACTTCTCCACTTCCATGTGCCGGGTCGCAACGCGTTCGATGGAGGCCTGTTTGTCGGCGGAGAAACCGGCCAGCGCCTTGCCTTCCAGCAGCAAAAGACTGGCGAGGTCGACACCCGGCAATGGCTTGGCGTGATACGGCTGAGTCAGATCCTGAACGTGGTGCAGGCCCCAGCCGAGAAAGCGATAACCCCAATACGGATGGCCGCTGGCAAATGCCAGTCGCGCCAGGCCCATGTATTGATACGCACGCCAGTCCGGCCAACTGCGTTCGAGGAATCCGGCAGCGGCATAGACCACCGGGCTTTCGTGGAAGAAGCCCATGTGGAACGGCGCTTGCGAGCTGTACTGGAAACGCTCGTCACCAAAGGGTTGCGGGCCGAAACCGTAGCGCGCGCCAGCGTCGCCGGGGTTGTCGCTGAACAGGTTGATGTCGTGGCCGTAATCCGGCTCGTCGGCGGCGCTGGCGAGCACCGCGAGTGGCGCGACTTTTTCGTGGATGGCGACGACGATGAAACGCTGGCGATTCCACGGTGACAGGGTTTGTTCGACCATGACTTGATTGGCCTGCAAATGCTCGCGCTCGGGCAGGTCTTTGCCGGGTAATGGCTGGATGACCATCGCCAGATGAATCTGCGGGTTGATGCGCAGCGCGGTGAAAAAGTCGTGGCGCAGATTGTCACTCGGCGTGGCCGGTAATTTCAGCGCATCGGGGCGTGGCGGGTATTGAGCGAAGTGTTCGCGGGCGAAGGTTTCCTGCTCCTCCAGCAATGTGCTGACGGCTTGGTATTGCTGCGTGAGGAAGGTTTCCAGCGGCTCGACTTCCACCAGTGGCGCATCGCGCAACCCCGGCAGATCCTGCAACGCCAGGTAGCTGCCCACCGTATGGTTCGACCAGCCCCAAGCACTTGGGGCCGTTGCACAAAGCAGCAACAGGAGGAATGTCAGCTTCATTGCCGGGTTCTTATTGGAGGTGCCGTGGGGGATGAGCCTAACAACCGCCCCCGCCCGTGACACTGTCCGATCTCACCAGAAAAAGTCTCCGATGGCGCCAATTCAAATATCAACACGATCCCTGTAGGAGCTGCCGAAGGCTGCGATCTTTTGATGTTGATCCTGAAAAAAAAGATCAAAAGATCGCAGCCTTCGGCAGCTCCTACAGGGGGAATTGTGGTGTGCTTTTCAGGCGGGGTAGCCGGTGATTTTGCGGATGCTCTGGTACAGCGGTTTGAGCTGGCGGTACATGCGCAGGTAGACCTCTTTGTACAGTTGCTCGTAGATTTTCTGCGCCTCGGGTTGTGGGGTGAAGACCGCACCGACGCGGGTCATCGCGGCGATTGCAGTTGGGAAATCTGTGTGCAATCCCAACCCCACCGCACAGCAGATCGCCGCCCCCAAGCCAGATGCTTCGTACACATGCGGTCGCTCCGCCGGCAACCCGAAAATATTCGCCGTCAGCTGCATCGCCGCATCACTCTGCGAACCGCCACCGGCCACGCGCAGGCGCTTGATCGACACCTTTGAACGCCGCTCGATGTTCTCCATGCCTTGGCGCAACGCATACGCCAGTCCTTCAAGAATCGCCCGGTAAATATGCGCGCGGGTGTGCACATCGCCGAAGCCGATCATCGCGCCCTTCGCTTCCACGCCGGGCTCGCGAATCCCCGGCGACCAGTACGGTTGCAGCATCAAACCCATTGACCCCGGCGGCACCGCATCGACCAGCGCATCGAACAATTGCTCCGGCTCGATGCCCTGCTCTTCGGCCTGCTGCATCTCGCGCAAGCCGAACTCGTTCTTGAACCAACTGACCATCCAGTAACCGCGATAAATCATCACTTCGCAGTTGAACTGATCCGGCACCGCCGACGGGTACGGCGGAATCAACGGGACAATTTCCAGATAGCGCGAACGGGTGCTGGTGATCGTCGCCGTGGTGCCGTAGGACAGGCACACCGTGCCCGCATCGACCACGCCGGCACCGACCACTTCACACGCCTTGTCGGCGCCCGCCGCAATCAGCGGCAAGCCTTCGGGAATGCCGGTGTGGCGAGCCGCTTCAGCGGTGATGTAGCCGAGGGTTTCACCGGGTTTTTGCAGGGTCGGCAATTGCTCCGGACGTACCGCCAGCGCCTGCCATTTCCAGTCACTCGGCGCGGCCCATTTCAGCCGTTTGAAATCGAACGGCAGATAGCCAACGCAGCAACCCACCGAGTCGACAAAGCGCCCGCACAGTCGATGGGTGAGAAACCCCGAGAGCAACAAAAACTTGTCCGTCGCCGCCCACACCTCTGGCTGATGCTGCGCAATCCAGTTGGCCTCAGCCTGGGCACGAAAATAATCCACCGTACCCTGCGCGCCGACCAGTTTGAACAGCCAGCCCCACGGCCCTTTGATCCCGCCCTCGACTTCACTCTGGCGCTGATCGAGCCACAAAATTGCCGGACGCAGCGGTTTGCCTTCGGCATCAACGTTGATCACCGTGCCGCGCTGGGTGGTCAGGGAAACGCCAGCAATCTGCGAACGATCAATGCCGGTTTGCGCCCAGACTTGCTGACACGCCTCGCCGAGTTTCGCCCAGTAATACTCAGGATCCTGCTCGGCCCAACCCGGTTGCGTCGAGTAATACGCCTGCAATTCAACCTTGCCTTTGCCGAGCAGATTGCCCTGCAAATCGAAGAGCAGCGCACGCACGCTCTGGGTGCCGTTGTCGATCGCCAGCAGGTAACGCTTGTTCGGGTGGTTATCCATGGAGCTCTCTTCAAGGGGCATCAAGGCGTGGCATCCGGCAGACCGTGATGGCGTTGCCACAACGCCCGATAACGCTGAATTTCCTGCTGCCAGTATGCGTCGCTCCAGCCGAGTCGTGGCTGGCAGATTTGGCGGATGGCGGTGAAATAGTCTTCGCCACCGAGTGGCAACAACAGGCCGAGACGCGTGCGGCGCAACAGTAGATCGTCGAGGTGCAGAACCATTTCCGCTTCGCAGGCGAAGGCCAGTTCCGCCCACAAGGTGTCCGTGATGCCAACCGTGTCGTGGCCGACTTCTTTGATCAATTGCGCCAGCCTCGGCAGGTTTCGGCCATGCCTTCCGGCCAGTCGTCGCCACTGCTGACTGCTCAATTCTGCAATCGCCAGCGCAGGTACGGCGGCAAACACCGGCGCGGCGTCATCGACGAAGGGACGTTCGAGCATGTCCGCGCAGGCCTTGAGCACTTCGATGGCTTGCGGGCGAAACGTGGTCAGTTTGCCGCCGGCCAGCGTCACGCATCCGGGCTCCTGCCACAGCACATGTTCACGGGTTTCGTTCGACGGTTGGTCTTGATGATTGCCCGCCGCACTGCCGACGACCGGACGTACGCCCGACCAGGTCGACAGCACGTCATTGGCCGTCACTTCAGCACCGGGAAACTGTTGTGTGCAGGCCGCCAGCAGATAGTCGAGTTCTTCGCCGCTGATGCTCGCGCTGTGATCCAGATCTTCGCGATGATCGAGATCCGTGGTGCCGACCACCGTCGCGCCCTCCCACGGAAAAACGAACACCGGACGGCGGTCGCGTTCATGCAAAAACGTAAACGCCTGCGCCACCGGCAAACGCCAACCCGGCAGCAATAAATGACTGCCACGCAACGGCCGCAATTGCCGTGGTGCCTCAGTCGGCCGCAAGCGCTCAGCCCATGCACCGGTGGCCACAGCAAGCACGCCACAACGCAATTGCAGGGTCGCGTCGGCCTCGCAGTCTTCGATCTGAACGCCGCACACTCGCCCGTTTTCTCGCAGCAAATGCTCGACACGAACGCCATTGACCACGACCGCGCCATCCGCTCGCGCCTCGCTCAACACGCGCATCACCAGCCGTGCATCGTCGGTCAGCGCATCGACAAAACTGGTGCCGCCGAGCAAGTCATTTTCCTTCACGCCCGGCGCCAGATATCGAAGCTGTTGTGCATCATGAAAACGGTGGCTGCGCCTTCCGGCCAAAGCATCGTAAACACTCAACAAACCACCCAACACCCGAGGCCCGGGGAAGCCGCCGCGATAGTGCGGCATCATGAAACTCATCGGCTCGACCAGCCCCGGCGCTTCGTCGAGCAAGCGCTGACGCTCGCGCACCGAATCGCGGGTCAGACGCCACTGGCCCTTGGCGATGTAACGCAAACCGCCATGAACCATTTTCGACGATCGACTGGACGTGCCCCAGGCAAAATCACGTTGCTCCAGCAACAGGCAGCGCCAGCCTCGGCGTGCAGCTTCACGCAGGATTCCGGCGCCGCTGATGCCGCCACCAATGACGATCAGATCCCAGGTTTCATCCGCCAGTGTTGGCAGAGTCTGCTGGCGCCATGCGGCGTTCCAGTCCTGACTCATGGCCGTCACTCCGGCAACAGCGTGCCGGGGTTGAGGCGCCCGGCCGGATCGAAGTGTTTACTCAGCGCCTGCAAGGTATCCATCGCCAGTGCGCCCTTCTCGCGCAACAGGTACGGCGCGTGATCTTTGCCGACGCCGTGTTGGTGACTGATGGTGCCGTGGTTGTCGACAATGGTCTGGCTGGCCGCGTGTTTGAGCGCTTTCCAGCGCGCGAGCGTCGCCGGATAGTCTGCGGCCGGGCGAAACACGTAAGTGGTGTAGATGCTCGAGCCTTCACCGTAGACATGGGACAAATGGGTGAACACATGCACGCGTTCGCCTTCGGCCGCCAAGGCGTCGCGCAGGCTGTTTTCGATGAGATTGAGCAGGTTGTCGACGTTGCTCCAGTCGGTGGCGGTTTCCAGAGTGTCGACGACGTAACCGGCGTTCCACAGGTTCTCGCGCAGGTAGGGGAAACGGAAGCGGTTCTGCGCCCATTTCTTGCCGAGCAAGGTGCCGGTGAACACGCCGCCGAACGCCTTCAGATGTTGCCGCGCCTGTGTCAGCGACAATGCGTTTTGTCGGCGATTGCCGGTGACGCCGAAGGTCAGCAGGCATTTGCCCTCTGCCGCCCCCCTTAGCTTCAGATACTTTTCCAGCCAGGCGATTTGTTGCGGATGACCGGCCAGCGCCAGTTGCGTTTCGGTTTCCACGGCGTTGGATAAACGCAGCATCGACAGCGGCACGCGTGCCTGGGCCAATTGGCGAATGGCTCTGAGTGCCTGCGGCCAGTCGGCGAGAAAAACGCCGTAGAAACGTTCATCGGCAGGCAGCGCGCTGACCCGCACCTTGACCTCGGAAATGATCCCGAAACGGCCCTCGCAACCCAACACCACTTCGCGCAAATCTGGCCCGGCAGCCGAAGCCGGAAAGGTTGGAATGTGCATCGGCCCGGCAAAGGTTTCCAGCGTTCCGCCCGCAAACAGTTGCTCGATCCGGCCATAGCGCAACGACTGCTGACCACTGGAACGACTGGCAACCCAACCGCCCAACGTCGACAACTCCCACGACTGCGGAAAATGCCCCAGCGTGTAGCCCCGCGCACGCAACTGACTTTCCACCTGCGGCCCACTCGCACCGGGGCCGAACGTCGCCAGCAGGCTTTGTTCGTCGAGATCGATCAGCCGATTCATCCGCGCCAGCGACACCGTCACCACTGGCCGCGCCGAATCCGGCGGATTGATGTGCCCGGCCACCGAAGTACCGCCGCCATACGGGATCAGGCACAAGTCCTGTTCGTGGGCGAGCGCCAGCAATTGGCGAATGTGCTCAGCGGTCTCGGGAAACGCCACTGCATCTGGATATTTGCCCAGCGCACCTTCGCGCAACGCCAGCCAGTCCGGCAGACTTTGGCCCCGCGCATGCAACAAACGATCATGAGCATCGATACTGTACAAAGTGTGCGCCGACAACCGCGAGGCCGGCACACGCGCCAATGCCGCTTCAAGCGTGGCATCGGGCAGCGCGCGTCCCTCGCCCAGTCGCTCATGAAGAAACTCCGCGCCCTGGGCCGGCAGTTCGACCACCGTGGTTGCATCTCCCCAGCCGTTCCAGCGTCGCATGCGTGTGTCCTTTTTTGCCGTCAGATCAGTGATATTTCAGGCCCCCATACTAGCCAGCGGCCGCAAAGTGTCACGGTCGCATCCGGCCAGTTCGTGTAGCCAATTGAGTCAAACGTCGCGCAAGCGTCAGCCATTTACTTTAGTCGGGGTTTCAAATTACCTTTCAGGCATTCATCCGCCCGCGCGGCCGTCGATCAAAGGAAGGGATCATGCAATCGCTCGGCTTCACCTCAGTTCCGCCCCTGCTCAAATACCTGCGCCATGCCGAACAACTGGGCATGGCCGTCGAACCGGCGTTGGCGGCGGCGGGTTTGCACGCGCAGCAGCTGAGCGACAACACCCTGCGTTTGCCCGGTGAGGCGCATGAGCGGCTGCTGGATTATTTCTGCGAACACTCGGGCGATCCGTTGTTCGGGCTTAACGCGGCGAATTTCGTCCTGCCCAATTCGTGGAGCGTGCTCGGTTACATCACCATGAACTGCGCGACGTTGGGCGATGCGATGAGCCGGATCATGCCGTTCGAAAAACTGGTCGGCGACATGGGCGTGAGCCGCGCCGAGGTGCTGGATGGCCACGTGCATTTGATCTGGACGTGCCGTCATCAGCGCCCACGGATTCGCCGGCATCTGGTGGAAAACGTGCTCGGTTCCTGGCTGCAATATGCACGCTGGATCGCTGATACGCAGATGTCGCCGGCCGCAGTCTGGCTCGAACATTCATGCCCGGCCGAGGCGACGCCTGCGCAGTACGAGGCGTTTTTCGATTGCCCGGTGGTGTTTGATCAGGCGTATTCGGCGCTGATCGTGCCGCTGGCGTATTTGCAGTTACCGCTGCGTCAGGCCGATGCGCAGTTACTGCGCACCCTGGAGGAACATGCGCTGGGGTTGATGGCAACGCTGGAGGATGCGTCGCTGGAGCAGCAGGTGAAGAACATTCTGCGGCAGTTGCTCAAGGAAGGCTTGCCGCGCAAGGAACAGGTGGCCGAGCATCTTGCGGTGTCGGTGCGTACGTTACAGCGCCAGTTGCATCAGGCGGGGACGTCGTATCAGCAGATTCTCGATGATTTGCGCCAAGAGTTGGCGGAGCATTATTTGCTCAACAGTACGTTGCCGATTCAGGACATTGCGCAGTATCTGGGGTTTACCGAACCGAGGTCGTTTCACCGCACATTCAAGAGCCGACGCGGGATGCCGCCGGGGGAGTTTCGGCAGATGCATCGGGAGTGATCGCTCCGGCCTCTTCGCGAGCAAGCCCGCTCCCACATTAGATCTTCAGCGAACACAGACTTTGTGTACGCCATTGAACCCATGTGGGAGATCAGCTGCCTATCACCCTGCATTCAAAATAATGGGTATCAAGACAGTTGCTCCCACATTGGATCTTCAGCGAACACAGACTTTGTGTACGCCATTGAACCCATGTGGGAGATCAGTTGCCTATCACCCTGCATTCAAAATAAAGGGCATCAAGACAGTTGCTCCCACATTAGATCTTCAGCGAACACAGACTTTGTGTACGCCATTGAACCCATGTGGGAGATCAGCTGCCTATCACCCGGCATTCAAAATAAAGGGTATCAAGACAGTTGCTCCCACATTAGATCTTCAGCGAACACAGACTTTGCGTACGCCATAGAACCCATGTGGGAGATCAGTTGCCTATCACCCTGCATTCAAAATAAAGGGTATCAAGACAGTTGCTCCCACATTGGATCTTCAGCGAACACAGACTTTGCGTACGCCATAGAACCCATATGGGAGATCAGTTGCCTATCATCCTGCATTCAAAATAAAGGGCATCAAGACAGTTGCTCCCACGTTAGATCTTCAGCGAACACAGACTTTGTGTACGCCATAGAATCCATGTGGGAGCGGGCTTGCTCGCGAATGCGGTTTGACATTCAACGCGTGCATTGGCTGAAGCACCGCTTTCGCTTCACCTCAGAGGCTGATCGCATTGGTAAACACCAACCGATTACCAAACGGATCGGCAATCGTCATGTCCTGACTCCCCCACGGCATCGCCTGAATCTGCGGATGCGAGAACTTGTAGTCCTTGGCGATCAATTGCTGCTGAAACGCCTCCAGCTCATCCGTCTCGATACGCAGCGCCGAACCCGGGCTCGCGTCGCCATGGTGCTCGGACAAATGCAGCACACACTCACCGCGAGACACCTGCAAATACAACGGGAAATTCGCTTCAAAGCGATGCTGCCAGTCGATCTTGAAACCGAGAAAATCGACGTAAAACTCTACCGCTTTGGCTTCATCGAAGATCCGCAGGATCGGGGTGGTTTTGCCGAAGCTCATGGGGTGCTCCCTGACTGGTTGGCCCCACAGTGTAGACGGGGTGGATGTCAGGAATTCGGCTTGTTGATGGCTTTCTTTAATCTCAGATTGCCACTATGAGACGTAGATCAAAAGATCGCAGCCTTCGGCAGCTCCTACAGGGGGGATTTCGACTGATGAAATCCTTTGCGTAAATCACCTTCGCGCGCCAGAAACCGCCCTTCCCTGCGCCCATTCGCCTGCCCGTCGCGGTAACTCAACACGCCATTGATCCAAACCCCGTCAATACCCTGCGCCGCTCTTTGCGGATCGTTGAAATCCGCGACATCACGCACCGTCGCCGGATCAAACAACACCAGATCCGCCCAATACCCTTCACGAATCTCGCCGCGCGCCTTCAAACCAAACCGCGCCGCCGACAGCCCGGTCATCTTGTGCACAGCGGTGTGCAGCGGAAACAGGCCGACGTCGCGACTGAAATGGCCCAACACCCGTGGGAACGCGCCCCACAGGCGTGGATGCGGGAACGGGTCTTCCGGCAGTCCGTCGGAACCGACCATCGACAACGGATGCGCGAGGATTCTTCGTACATCCGCCTCGTCCATGCCGTAGTAAACAGCCCCCGCCGGTTGCAAGCGTTTCGCGGCATCAAGCAGCGGCAGATTCCATTCCGCAGCGATGTCGATCAAGTCGCGACCGCTGACTTCCGGGTGCGGCGTCGACCAGGTGATGGTGATGCGATGCGCATCGGTGACTTGCTTCAAATCCAGCGTCGAAGAACTCGCCGCATACGGATAGCAATCGCAGCCAACCGGGTGGGTTTTCGCGGCCTCTTCCAATGAAGCGAGGAGCTCAGGGCTGCGCCCCCAGTTACCCACCCCTGCACACTTGAGGTGGGAAATAATCACCGGCGATTTGGCGTGACGACCGATCTGAAACGCCTCATCCATCGCCTCCAGAACCGGGGCGAACTCGCTACGCAAATGCGTGGTGTACACCGCGCCGAATGCCGTGAGTTCTTCGGTCAGTTGCATCACTTCATCGGTGGACGCGTTGTAGGCGCTGGCGTAGGCCAGACCTGTGGATAAACCCAACGCACCGTCCTCAAGGCTTTCACGCAATTGCTCGCGCATCGCGGCGATTTCTTCGGGTGTCGCAGTGCGCAACAGGTCATCCAGATGATTACTGCGCAGCGCCGTGTGACCGATCATTGCGGCGACGTTCAGCGTGGTATTCGCCGCTTCAACCGCCGCGCGGTAATCGCTAAAACGTGGATAAACAAACGCCGCCGCAGTGCCAAGCAGGTTCATCGGATCCGGCGGATTGCCTTTCAAACTCACGGGCGAGGCGCTGATCCCGCAGTTGCCGACAATCACCGTGGTCACGCCTTGGCTGAGCTTTGGCAGCATCTCTGGCTGACGAATCACCACCGTGTCGTCATGGGTGTGCACGTCGATAAAACCCGGCGCCAGCACGCGGCCAGCGGCGTCGATTTCTTCGGTCGCCGTGGCCTCGGACAAATCGCCGATGCGCTCGATACGGCCATCGCGGATGGCCACGTCGGCCTGGTAGCCGGGCGTGTTGCTGCCGTCGATGATCAAGGCGTTGCGAATCAGGGTGTCGTACAACATGTCAGTCTCCCAGCGGCAGGTGATCGTCGCCACCACGGTATTCGTCGAGGGCCAGTTTGATCCGCCGCAGACGTTCTTGATTGTCTTCAGGATTGGCCAGCGCCAGCTCGGTGGCGAGCACGTCGATGGCGAGCAGCATGCCGTAGCGCGCCGCCGTCGGTTTGAAAATGAACGAGGTTTCCGCGCTCTGCAGCGGCAGCAAGACGTCGGCCAGTTCGGCCAGCGGCGAGTCGGCGCGGGTGATGGCGAGAATGCGTGCGCCGTAGTTGCGCGCCAGCTCGACGGTCTCGAGCAGCTCCGGGGTGATGCCGGTCAGCGAGCAGACGATGACCACTTGTTCGGCGTTGAGGCTGGCGGCGGTGACGCGCATCATCACCGCGTCATGACACACCGCAACCGGGTAGCCGAGGCGCACCAGCCGCACCTGCAATTCATCGCTGCACAGGGTCGAACAACCGCCCATGCCGAAGGCGTGAATCATCCGCGCCTGGCCGAGCAATCTCACTGCATCGGCGAAGCGTGATTCATCGAAACCGGCCAGATGCTGACGCAAGGTGGTTTCGATATCGCCGACGATTTGCCCGTAGAAAGCTGACTGATCGGGCGTACCGGCAGGGTCGAGAAAACGGCTGCCAACCCCGCTGGCCTGGGCCAGTTGCAGACGCAGATCACGCAGGTCGCGACAGCCGACGGTGCGGGCGAAACGCGACAGCGTGGCGGTGCTGACTTCGGCGCGTTGCGCGAGGTCTTCGAGGCTGGCGCTCGCGGCAAAACCGACGTCGTCGAGCATCAGCCGGGCGATACGACCTTCGCCGGCGCTGAAGGAATCCTGACGGGCGCGGATCTGATAGAGGATGTCCATGACGGCTGGCTCCGGTTACAGCAGGTAAGAAAGACCGAGGGTCATTGCAAAAGCGACCACCGAAATCAGGGTCTCCAATACAGTCCAGGTCTTGAAAGTCTGGGCGACCGTCATGTTGAAGTATTCCTTGATCAACCAGAAGCCGCCGTCGTTGACGTGGGAAAAGATAACCGACCCGGCGCCGGTCGCCAGCACCAACAGCTCCGGATGTGGATATCCCAGACCAATGGCCACCGGCGCGACCACACCGGACGCGGTGGTCATGGCCACCGTCGCGGAGCCTGTGGCGATGCGCATCAGCGCTGCAAACAGCCAGCCCATGATCAGCGGCGACAGGTGGAATTCGTGAGCGAGGCCGACGATCTGATCGGTGACGCCCGCGTCGACCAGAATGCGGTTCAAACCGCCGCCAGCGCCGACCAGCAAAGTGATGCTGGCGGTGGGGGCGAGGCATTCGTTGGTGAATTTGAGGATCGATTCACGGCTGAAACCCTGGGCGATACCCAGCGTCCAGAAACTCAGCAACGTCGCCAGCAACAGCGCGATCACCGAGTTGCCGATGAACAGCAGGAACTGGTTGAAACCGCTGCCCGGCGTGGAAATCAGGTTGGCCCAGCCACCGATCAGCATCAACACCACCGGCAACAGAATGGTCGCCATGGTGATGCCGAAACCCGGCAGCTTGTCGCGCGGTTCGCGGTCGAGGAATTGTCTTTCCAGCGGGTTATCCGCCGGCAAGTGAATGCGCGGCACGATGAATTTGGCGTACAGCGGGCCGGCAATGATTGCCGTCGGAATGCCGATGGCAATCGCGTAGAGCAAGGTCTGCCCGACCGACGCCTGATAGGCCTGCACCGCCAGCATCGCCGCCGGGTGCGGCGGCACCAGCGCGTGCACCACCGACAGACCGGCGACCATCGGCAAACCGACCATCAAAATCGACACACCCACGCGGCGCGCCACGGTAAACGCAATCGGCACCAGCAAGACGAAACCGACCTCGAAGAACAGCGGCAGCCCGACCAGAAACGCGATGCAGACCATCGCCCAGTGCGCATTCTTTTCACCGAATTTATCGATCAACGTGCGCGCCAACTGCTCGGCGCCGCCGGACTCGGCCATCATCTTGCCGAGCATCGTCCCCAGCGCGACCACCAGCGCAATATGCCCCAGCGTCTTGCCCACCCCGGCCTCATACGCCCCGACCACCCCGGAGGCCGGCATCCCGGCCACCAGCGCCAGACCGATGGAAATCAAGGTAATGACAATGAACGGATTGAGCCGGTAACGGGCGATCAACACGATCAAAGCGATGATGGCAACGGCTGCATAAACCAGCAGCCAATAGCCGAAGTCAGGCGTCATGCGGTACTCCTCGAAAGGGTCACGTTCGAATGGGTTGTGAAACTCATAAATCATTTCGAGATCGAGATTTCAAACCACATGAAAGTAATTTTCGTGGAGAGGTAAGGGATGTCGTAAATGGATATGTCTTGTCGCGATTAATGAAAATCCACCCAGCGAATTTTCATGTCCACACAAGACCTGTAGGAGCCGAGCTTGCTCGCGAAGACGATGTCACATCCTACATTTATGTCGACTGACACAGCGCTTTCGCGAGCAAGCTTTGCTCCTACAGTTTGAATGCACTCCGTCAGTCAGAATGCGAACACCTGTGGGAGCTGGCTTGCCAGCGATGACGGCTGCACATTCAACTTGGATGCTGACTGGTGAACCGCTATCGCTGGCAAGCCAGCTCCAACTGGTTCGCGTCCAACCCTACGTTGTGTTTCTCTAAGCCAGCCAAGCGCTATACTCGCCTTACAAATTCCGTAGAGTCCCCGCCATGACCTCCGCGCGTCGCACCCGAAAAAAACTGACAGCCGATACTCTGATCCGCGCAATCGCCAGCTCGACAGCCATAGAGACGGGCCAAAGTGTCGAGGCAATTGAGCGCAAACTCAAAGTCAGATCCAGTAAGTTTCTAAATTTGCCCCTGGCCAAGTAGCGTCGACTTCAAGACCACAATGCCTGCCGAACCCAATACTCCATGCGTTCGTAGTTGCAGTTCAGCCCCTGACTGATTGCTGCAAAATAAGCCTCTTTGTTTCGTTCCCAACCTGAACTGTCAGTGGTCGATCAGGTAAATGCTCGATGAGTACCGATTGGTAAAGCTTTTCCAACAAAACCAGCTCTGCATCGTCCATGTCTTCAGGATCGGTAATTCCCAGCTTATTGCTCAGCACTTGCTCATTCGAGCCAAGCTGAAAAGTGCTCTGTGCCCCTTCTGCGTCGTAACGGTTAATCATCCCTGTACCTGCTGAATTGACGATGTTCAGAGCACCATAGGTCTGGCGCAATACAAGCGCAAAGCCTGAAACGAAAACGGCTGCCCGATGGCAGCCGTTCTGAAGGGTGATAGCAAAGCCCGGCGGGCTCAAACACCCATCACACCATTTCGTTACGAATCCATTCAACCACGGACGTGCGCTTCGGCGTCCAGCCCAGTATTTCGCGCGCATGTTTGCCGCGCACACGGCTGTTGGAACCGAGGCCATAGTTGGCCATTTCATAGCCCCACTCGGCTTCGGCGTCTTCCAGTGGCCAGTCTTGCGGGTGGCCCAGGTTCAGCGCTTGGGCCATGGCGGTGGTCATGTCGATAAACGACGCTTCGCCGCTTTCAACAAAGTAGAAAGTGCCCGGAACGTTTTTGGTCAGCGCCAGCAGGTAGAGGGCGACGACGTCTTCGATGTGCACGTTGGACCAGATGTTTTGGCCAGTACCCACGTGACGAACGACACCGCTTTTGCGCGCTTGTTTGAGCAGTCGCGGCAATTGCACGCTGTCGCGATTGACGCCCAGGCTGTGGCCGTAGATCAGCGTATTGCAGATGACGGCGGAGTTAACGCCATCCTTCGCCGCCGCGAGGATCAGGTTGTCGATGGCCACGCGTGCGGCTTTATCGACGGTCGGCTCCGGCAGATTGTCTTCGTAGTAGATGACGTCGCTGGACTTGCCGCCCGACGCATCGCCAACGATGCTCGAACCGCTGGTGTGCAGGAACACTTTGTTGGTACCGCGCAAAGCATCGAGCAACGCTTCCACCGCGCCGCGATGGTCGCTGCTGGCGGCGTTGATCACGGCGTCGGCGGCGCGGGCCTGTTCGGCGAGCAGTGCTTGGTCGTCGAGTGTGCCGATAACCGGGGTGATACCGAGTGCTTTCAGCTCATTAGCCTGTTCGGCGCTGCGCACCAGGCCGGTGACGTTGTGCCCGGCCTGAACCAGACCGGTAGCGATGGAGCCGCCGATAAAACCGGCAGCGCCGGTGACGAATACGTTCATGGAGAAACTCCCTGCGTGAGTAAGTGATGGGACGAGTATCGGCCCGTGAGCCCGGGGGAAAAACCCGCTCCCGCCCAATTCACTCTTGCGCAGAGGTCACGAATCAGCCTTTGAAATCGGCGCTGGCGTAGGCGGCGAGTTTGCTCTGGATGAAGTCGAGGAAGCACTGAATGCGCAGCGCCAGTTGCGAGTTACGGTAGTACACCGCGTTGATCGGCTGGCGATAACCGCTGTTGAATTCACCGAGCAGGACTTTCAAACGGCCGGCGCGGATGTCGTCAATGGTCATGAAGTGCGACAGGCAAGCGATGCCCTGCCCTTCCAGCGCCAAACGCCGCACAGTCTCGCCGCTGGAGGCGCTGATCGCCGGGGTGATTGGCCAGCGGTCACCGTGCACGTAACGCAGCGGCCATTGGTTGAGGCCTTCGTTCTGGGTGAAGCCGAGCAAAGTGTGTTCGCTCAGATCGGCGACTTGCTGCGGCGCGCCGTGCTTTTCCAGATACGCAGGACTGGCGACGATCAGCAGCGGACTGCAACCGAGCGAACGCGCGTGCAGCGTCGAATCGGCAAGGGTGCCGATGCGGATGGCGATGTCGGTGCTTTGTTCCAGCAGGTCAATGATCAGGTCATTGCTGTTGAGCTCGAGCTGAATGTCTGGGTAGAGCCGGCGGAATTCGTCGATGTAGGGGACGACGGCGTGGAGCATGAACGGCGACGCCGCGTTGATGCGCAAACGCCCGGACGGAGTTTGCTGGCGTGAGGACAGGCGTTCTTCGAGTTGATCCATCTGATCGAGAATCAGCTTGGCGTGCTCGAAGAAGTACTTGCCCTCCTCGGTCAGATCCATGCGCCGCGTGGTGCGGTTGATCAGCGTGGTGTCGAGTTTGGCTTCCAGCTTCGACAGCGTGCGGCTGACGGCCGAAGGCGTTTGCCCGACCTGCTCGGCAGCGGCGGAGATGGAACCGCACTCGATCACGCAGACGAAAATCTGCAACTCATCGGATCTGGCTTTCACGGGTGTCCCTTACGATGGTCATCACCCCTGTATTGTGGTGAAAGAATGGCTTGGGCGGGTGGGGAATTTTCTGTTCACAGAGATCTACTTGTGGCGAGGGGATTTATCCCCGATGGACTGCGCAGCAGGCCGCTCTGTTTCAAGATCAAGAGCGGGGCCGCTTCGCGACCCATCGGGGATAAATCCCCTCGCCACAGGAAATCATCTCAAGCCTTAAGGCCAAACACCTCGGTCAGATGCTGCTCATAACGCGCTACATCACCTTCGATGTTCGGACGCTTCATCACATCCACACACAAAAACGTCGGCAACGCGGTCATGCCCAGAAACTCATTGGCCTTGTGGAACGGGAAGTACACCGCATCAACACCTTTGGCCTCAAAGAAATCGGTCGGGTCATCGAAGGCTTGTTGCGGTGCGTTCCAGGTCAGCGACAGCATGTATTGCTTGCCCTGAATCAGACCGCCGCTGCCGTACTTCTGCGACGCATCGGAGCGGGTGCGGCCATCGCTGGCGTAGAGGCTGCCGTGGCCTTCGGTGAAGACTTCGTCGAGGTACTTTTTCACCGTCCACGGCGCGCCCATCCACCAGCCCGGCATCTGATAAATGATCACGTCGGCCCAGAGGAATTTCGCCACTTCTTCAGCGACGTCGTAGCCCTCGTCGATGAAGGTGGTTTTGACGTCGCAACCGCCGCGATCCAGCACGCTCAGCGCCGCTTCGTGCAGAGTGGCGTTGTAACGACCGTCAGAGTGGGCGAATTTTTTACCGCCATTCAACAACAATACTTTTTTCATGAGAAAGCCTCGGCGCAGCCATTCCGGCTGGGTGGAGAAGGAAAACTGGAATGGCGGCAGATTAACCATCTGCCTCGCGCGGAATAAGCCGTGATTGCGCAAAATACATTTGACCAAAAAGCACGAATCAAACACAGATTGTTGCCATAGCATGCTCGGCTATCTGTATTTGAGGAGTCGTTGTGATGAGTGAACGCCAGGGTTTCATCCTGCACGCCAAGACCCGCCCGGAAAAAGCCGAGGCCTTTGAAGCGCTGTTCCGCGCTTATGTTGAACCGAGCCGCGCCGAGCCCGGCTGCATCGAGTACCACATGCTGCGCGACAAGGAAGATCCGTCGCTGTTTATCTTCTACGAGATCTGGGAGAGCCAGGCGCACCTGGATGTGCACTCGAATCTGCCGCACATGAAGGCGTTTTTCGCCGAGCGAATGGACTATCTGGAACGCGATTTCGACATTCGCGCCATTGACATGCTCAGCGCAGCCTCGGCTAACCGCTGATCAATAAGTGGGCGCCGAGGGCGCCCAGACCGATGAAGAAAACCCGTTTGAATAGTACGGCGCTGATGCGTTGCCGCAGCCATTGGCCGAGCAACATGCCCAGCACGGCGGGGATCAGCGCCAGCAGCGAGGCGCTCAATTCACCGCCGCCGAGTGCGCCGCGCCAGAGCAAACCGCCGGCAAGCGCCAGAGTCGAAACGGTGAAGGACAGGCCGAGTGCCTGCACCAACTCGTCGCGGTTCAAACCCAGCGCCTGCAGGTAGGGCACCGCCGGAATCACGAACACGCCAGTGGCTGAGGTGATGACGCCGGTGATTAAACCGCAGGCCGGGCCGAGCCAGGGTTCGTGGCGGGGATTTACGCTCAGCGTCGGCAGGAACAATCCGCTCAACGCATACAGGAACAGCGCCGCGCCGAGCCCGCGTACCACCCAATGTCCGCCGGCCATGCCGATCCACAACGTGCCGATGCCGGTGCCGAGGAAGATCATCAGCAGCATCGGCCAGAGGCGTTTGATCAGGCCTTTTAAATGCCCGCCGAATGCCAGTTGCCAAAGGTTGGTCAGGGTGGCAGGGATGATCAACAACGCGGCTGCCTGCGATGGCGCCATAGCCAGACCGAGCAGGCCCATGGCGACCGTGGGCAGGCCGAGGCCGATGATGCCTTTGATCAGGCCGGCGAGGATGAAGGTGGCGATGACCAGCAGCGACAGGGTCAGGCCCAGGTGTTGGTAGAAGTCTGTGAGTGTGTTCATGGCGGTACTGTGCGCCCGTCGGGGTTGGCTGAAAATCTGCCATATACTGAGGGTGCCTCTGCTTTTGGGAGAGGCTGATGATTTCGTTGGGGCTGATGGCCTCTTCGCGAGCAAGCCCGCTCCCACAGTGGATCTGTGTCGTACATGAGTCCAATGTGGGAGCGGGCTTGCTCGCGAAGGGGCCGGCCCAGCCACCACAAAACCAGAGGCTAACCATGCACTTCGACCTCACCGACCTGCGCCTCTACCTGCACATCCTCGACACCGGCAACATCACCGCCGGCGCCGCGCGCAGCCATTTATCCCTCGCCGCCGCCAGCGCCAGAATCCGCGCCATGGAAGCCTCGCTCGGCACCGACTTCCTCGAACGCGGTCGCCGTGGCGTCAGCCCGACACCCGCCGGCAAAGCCCTCGCCCACCACGCGCGCATCCTCCTGCAACAAGCCGAGCGTATGCAGCAGGATCTCGCCGACTACGCGCAAGGCGTCAAAGGCCAGGTGCGACTGCTGTGCAACACGACGGCGATCACCGAATACCTGCCGGAAGTGCTCGCCGATTTCCTGCGCAATCACCCCAATCTCGACATCGATTTGCAGGAACTGCCGAGTGCGCGCATCACCCACGCCTTGCGCCAAGGCGCGGCGGAACTCGGGATTGTTTCCGACGCCGTAGACACCCGCGACCTACAAACCCAACCCTTTCGCGATGATCCACTGGTGCTGATTCTGCCCCTCGATCACCCGTTGTCTGACGCCGACGAGGTCAGTTTCAGCGATGCGTTACACCATGATTTTGTAGGACTCAGCGCCAACAGCGCTTTGGCGATCTACCTCGAAGAACAGGCCCTGCACAGCGGCGCCCGCATGCAGGTGCGTATCCGCGCCGACGGTTTCGACGGCGTGATGCGCATGGTCAGCCGTGGCGCCGGGCTCGCCATCGTGCCACTGGCAGCCATCGAACGCGCGGCGCCACGCAGCTTCAAAAGCGTTGCGCTCAACGAACCGTGGGCGCGCCGCACCTTGATGCTCTGCGCCAAGGACTTCACCGCCCTGCCGAGTTACGCCAAAGCCCTGCTGCACGCCTTGACTCTCCCCTAACGGACAGACTTCATCCAAACAGATTCAGCCGCTGGAAAAACCCTGAACGTGCGCGCGTTTCTGAGCAGCTCGATGTCGACCCCAGACAACTGGGCAGCGCCCGGGCGCTATACGGTGCGGCTTCAATTTCTTCTGCCCGGAGCTCCCATGACCGCGACCGCCCCAATCACCGTTCTGCGCGACACCCACCCGCTGCCGGTACTCGATGCCTGCAAATGGGAGAAACTCGAAGGCGACCCGCACACCGTCAACCTCAACGCCTACACCAGCGAAGACGGCAGCAAGATCATGGGTACGTGGATCTGCACGCCGGGCAAGTGGCGCGTGGAATACGTGAAGTGGGAATACTGCCATTTCCAGGAAGGCTACTGCGTGATCACCCCGGACGGCATGGCGCCGATTCACTTGCGTGCTGGCGATATCTTTGTGATTGAGCCGGGGATGAAAGGTACGTGGGAAGTGGTTGAGACGGTGCGTAAGTATTTCGTGTTTGCCTGATAAAGCAAAAGATCGCAGCCTTCGGCAGCTCCTACAGAGATACGTTTCCTGTAGGAGCTGCCGAAGGCTGCGATCTTTTTTTGGCACAAAAAAGCCGGCAAATCACCCGACGTGATTTCCCGGCAACACCTACTGCAAATTTTTGAACACACCCCAATGATCCCTATGGAAGTAGAGATCCCTGTGGCGAGGGGATTCATCCCCGCTCGGCTGCGCAGCAGTCGCAAAACCTGAGCACTCGGTTTACCTGACACACTGTAGGGGGCTGCTGCGCAACCCATCGGGGATAAATCCCCTCACCACAAAGTCTCACTTGCCACAAAAGTATTGCTGACCCAAGTTACTGCGGTTTGCGGTAGCTGTTGATAATCGCCGAGAAATCTTTCCCGCCATCCCCACGCTGACTCATCGCCTGATACAACTGCTGCGCCACCGCACCAAGCACCACCGGCTGATGCGCCTGACGTGCCGCTTCCGTCGCCAGGCCTAAATCCTTCAGCATCAATTCCGCACCAAACCCACCGGTATACCCGCGCGAGGCCGGCGCCGTTTCAACAATCCCCGGCCACGGGTTGTACATCTCCGAACTCCAGCAACGTCCGGTCGAGCTGTTGATGATCCCGGCGAGCACCGACGTATCAATCCCCAACGCATCGCCCAGCGCCATCGCCTCACTGACGCCAACCATCGAAATCGCCAGCAGCAAGTTGTTGCAGATCTTGGCGATCTGCCCGGTGCCGACTTCACCGCAATGCACAATGTTGCGGCCCATCTGCGCCACCACCGGTTGCAGGATGGCGAACAGTTCTGGCGTGGCACCGACCATAAAAGTCAACGTCCCGGCCGTCGCGCCGCCCGTACCGCCAGATACCGGCGCATCCGCCATCGCCACGCCTTGTTTCGCGGCAGCGGCAGCCACATCACGCGCCGTCTGCGGATCAATCGTGCTGCAATCCACTGCCGGCACGCCTTTGCCAATTCCGGCCAAAACGCCGTCCTCACCCAACCAAACACTGCGCACATGCACAGCCGCCGGCAGCATGGTGATCACCAGTTCAGCATCCTCGGCCGCCTCACGCGCCGAAGCGCGAATGCTGCCGCCCAGTTGTTCCAGTTCCGCCAGCACGGTTTTATTGAGGTCGACCAGGTTCAGCGAGTGGCCAGCCTTGATCAGGTTGCGCGCCATCGGCGCGCCCATGTTGCCCAGCCCGACAAATGCGATTTTCATGGCCGATCCTCAGCGCAGGTTGATTGTGGTGTTCACGCCGTCGTTGACGCTGTCGTCGTCGAACCAGCGCGCCGTGACCGTTTTGGTCTGCGTGTAGAACTGCACCACTTGCTTGCCGTACGGACCGAGGTCGCCGAGTTTCGAGCCGCGCGAACCGGTGAAGCTGAAGAAAGGTACCGGCACTGGAATCGGGATGTTGATGCCGACCTGACCGACGTCGATTTCCGTCTGGAATTTACGTGCCGCTGCGCCGCTCTGGGTGAACAGGCCGGTGCCGTTGCCGAACGGATTGGCGTTGACCAGCGCAATGGCTTGATCGAGGGTATCGACTTCCAGCACCACCAGCACTGGGCCGAAGATTTCCTGGGTGTAGATCTGCATGTCGGTGGTCACGCCCGAGAACAGGGTCGGGCCGACAAAGTTGCCTTGCTCGTAACCCGGCACCTTGATGTCGCGGCCGTCCAGTTCCAGCTTGGCGCCTTCCTTGATGCCGCTTTCGATCAGATCAAGAATTCGTGCCTTGGCTTTTTTCGAGATCACCGGGCCTACATCGGTGCCCGGCTCGCTGCCGGCGTTGACCGTGAGTTTCTGCGCCAGCGCTTTCAGATCCGGCAACCATTGTTTCGCCGCACCAACCAGCACCACCACCGACGTGGCCATGCAACGTTGCCCGGCCGCACCGAAACCGGCGCCGACCAAGGCATTCAGTGCTTGCTCGCGATTGGCGTCGGCCAGCACCACAGCGTGGTTTTTCGCGCCCATCATCGATTGCACGCGTTTGCCGTGCTTACCGGCCAAATCGTAAACGTGAGTCCCAACAGCGGTCGAACCGACGAAGGACACCGCTTTGATGTCCTTGTGCGTGCACAGGCCATCGACCACGTCTTTACCGCCATGAACCACGTTGAGCACGCCTGCCGGAACGCCCGCCTCGACCGCCAGTTCCACCAGCAGCATGGTCGACAGCGGATCCTGTTCCGAAGGCTTCAACACAAACGTGTTGCCGCAGGCGATGGCCATCGGGAACATCCACAGCGGAATCATCGCCGGGAAGTTGAACGGCGTGATGCCGGCGCAAACACCGATTGGCTGGCGCAAGGTGTAGGTATCAACACCGCCCGCAACGTTTTCAGCGAATTCGCCCATTTGCAGGGTGCCAATGGAGCAAGCGTGCTCGACCACTTCCAGGCCACGGAAAATATCGCCCTCGGCATCGGCAATGGTTTTGCCCTGCTCGGCGCTGAGCACCACGGCGATGCGTTTGGAGTGTTCGCGGATCAGCGCCTGCAGCTTGAGCATGATGCGCATCCGCGCGCCGATCGGAGTCAGTTTCCAGGTCTGGAACGCACGCTGCGCGGCGTTGACCGCAGCATCGACTTCAGCGGCGGTGGCGAACGGCACTTTGGCCAGCACTTGCTGGGTAGCCGGGTTGACGATGTCGTGCCATTCGGTGGTCTGCGATTCGACCCACTCACCATTGATCAGCAGCTTGACCTTCTGCAGCGTGGTTTCGTTGGGCGTAAGCGATGCGTTCATGCTGGTCTCCGAAACTTGTTTTTATCGTAGGAGCTAAGGCGAAAGGTTCGCCTTGAGATGAGGCGTGTGTCACGAATTGGTTGTCGGACTGTTTTTGGAGTATAGATGTGCAAACTTCTAATAAGAACGCACATATAAGCCCGTCCATCATGCAAAAAAACATCACCTCTCTAGGTTCGCTGAACTGGGACGACCTCAAGTTTTTCCTCGAAGTCGCCCGCACCCGCAAGGCCAGCACCGCCGCCAAACGGCTCGCCGTCGACTACACCACGGTGTCGCGACGGATCAGTTCGCTGGAAGCGGCGCTCGGCACGCTGCTGTTTGAAAAGTCGCGCACCAGCGGTTTCGTCCTGACCGCTGAAGGCCAGCGTTTGCTGGGTTATGCCGAGTCGATTGAAAGCACGTTGCACATGGCTTGCGAGCAGGTCTCCGGCTCCGGCGTCGCCTTGTCCGGCCACGTGCGCATGGGCTGCACCGAAGGTTTCGGCAGTTTTTTCATCACCCCGCAACTGAGCCATTTCGTCGACGCCTACCCGGCGATCTCGGTGGACATCCTGCCGCTGCCGCACTTCATCAGCCTGTCCAAACGCGAGGCCGACATCGTCATCGCCCTCGAACGCCCGGAGCACGGGCCGTACGTCTGCTGCAAACTCTGCGACTACCGCTTGCAGCTCTACGCAACCCAGGACTATCTGGACAAACACCCACCGATCCGCCGCCCGGCAGATTTGGGCAAGCATCAATTCATCAGTTATGTGGACGATCTGGCGTTCAGCTCGGAGCTGCTCTACCTGGCCAACGTGCTGCCCGGTGCCCACGCAAATTTGCGCAGCACCAGCGTGATCGCACAATTCGTCGCAGCGCAGCAAGGGCGCTCACTGGCGATTCTGCCGTGCTTCCTCGCCGCGCAGGATCCGCGCTTGCTGCCGGTGCTGCCGGAGGAAATCAACATCACCCGGCAGTTCTGGATGTACTGCCGGGAGGATCTGCGGAAGTTGAAGCGGATCACTTTGTTGTGGGATTACATCCGCGAGGTGACTGAACAGAATCAGGGTCTGTTGATGGGTGAGACCCGCGAGATGCAGTTCGCCGATTGATGATCTTCAAGAAATCAGGCGTCGGCATCGTAACGAAGCCAGCATAACGATATAGGTCATGTCTTGAGCGTTTCAATTTAAGCTGGCATGTCGGCAAAACAGTCGAAGATTTCGATAGAGGCGCCAAGGCAAACCGCCATCATTCAAGAGCCCTTACCAACCCGGTATCCTTCTTTCCCTCAGTAATGACACGGAACACAGGAAATTCGGCTTGGCTTTTGGGACTCGTCCTACAGCCAGTGACCGGTCGTTCATTCTGTCCCAGCTCTGGCTGGAATTCCCCAAGGACGTAAGGAAGCTGCATGTCTGGCTATGTACCCAACTCACCGAAGGGCTACCGCAATAGCGGCGTTGAGCCTGTCGATATCCACGCCCAGCATTGGGCTGAATACAAAGACCTTCCCTCCAAAGAAGACGCCAAGCCAAACACTGTTGGCTGTGTGTTCGCCAAGAGCTGCGACCTACCAGACGGCGTAATTGATCACAAAAACCCAGCCGGGTTTATCCCTGTCGAGAAAGTCAACAGCTACGGCGAGCTTGCCATCCTCGGTGGCCATGAGACGGACGCACAAGGGAACATTCCCCTAAAGAAAGTGAGCGGTTCAATACCAACAACACTTGGAACGCTTCTGTTGGGCGGGGCCGCTGTAACTGCTGGCGTGTCGTGTGGTGGTCTGTGCTCTGCCGGGGTGGCTGGTGCCGGTGCTGCTGCTACTGGCGGAAGTGTTGTAACGGGCGTGGGTGCTACCGGAGCAACTGGTGGGGTTATCACTACGGGGGTTGCAGCTGGTGCGTTAGCTGGCTTCGTTGCGCTGCTATGGCCTTCCAGTCTGGGTGATAGCAGCCTGTACACAGAAGAACAACTGCAATCCCTCAAGCAAGGTCGCACACGGCTTCGGATTCACGTCGAGCAACAGGCCGATGGCACATTGAAAGGATACGGGTACACCACCCAGAGCCGCACTGACTGGGAGATGATTCCGGTGGTGCAATTCGTTGAGCAAGGTTCTCAACAGGTTGCAGACTTTGGCGATGGTGTAACCCTGATCTGGACACCAGCCGTTGACCCATCCAGCACGTCAGGAATCCCACCGTTAGAGGCGGCACCTCAAGCCCCGCAAATCTGGATTTATCCACCGTCTGAGAAAGCAGACAGCATCATCGTTAACCCGATCTACCCGCCCGAGTATAAAGACTTCATTCTGGTATTCCCTGCTGACTCGGGAGTACAACCTCTCTACATCGTAATGAACGTCCGGCTCGATCCTGGCACGGTTACAGGACGGGGAAAGGAAGTGACAGGCATCTGGCTCGCTGGGGCGAGTTCAGGACTCGGCGCCCCGATACCAACAGAGATTGCCGATCAACTACGGGGCAAAAGCTTCGCAAGCTTCAATAGTTTCAGACGGGCACTCTGGAAGGCAGCAGCCAGTACTGGACTGGTCGAACAATTCACAGACAATAACGTTGACCGAATGCGAGAAGGCAAGGCACCAAAGGCACGCTATAGGGACAGAGCAGGAAAACGCAGCTCTTTCGAACTCCACCACACAGATGAAGTAGCCAAAGGCGGGAAAGTTTACGATGTTGATAACCTGAACGTCGTCACGCCTGAGCATCACATCGACATCCACAGGAACGGATAACTCCGACAATGAAAAACGGTATCGCCGACTTTACCGAAGACGAATTCATCGCCTTCATGCACAAGATTCTGGCTGAGAACAAGGCGCCAACGGATGATGTGTTGGACGTTCTCTTAGAAGAGTTCTGCGAAATAACTGGTCATCCAGATGGCACCGACCTTATCTACTATCCCGAAGGTGACTCCAGCGGGTCAGCAGAGGATGTAACACGCGTCGTGAAGGAATGGCGCGCTGCTCAAGGTCTACCGGGTTTCAGGAGCTGACAGAAAAGAAAGCCCGCTCATGGCGGGCTTTGGCATCACTGTACAAGCTATTCGCTGATCGACGGATGTATCCGCCCCATCTTGGTTTTTTCAGATCCCGTACAACTTCTTGTGCAATCTTTAGCTGTGTATCCAGCTTGCACCTTACCTAATTCCTAACCTGAACTTTCGCAACTTTCCAAGCGCCAAATATCTTCTGTTTCTCTTCCGGTTTTTTAACCGATAGCCAGGTCGTTGATCTACCTGATGAGCCGCTCACTGAGATCTCGTGGTTGTTCTTGCATGTATGCGACGTTTAATCGGATGCCTTGCTTCCTCGGGTGACTGAACAGAATCAGGGTCTGTTGATGGGCGAGACCCGCGAAATGCAGTTCGCCGATTAGTCGGCGCTGACCACGATCGACACCCGGCGGTTTTCCGTGCGGCCGGCGGCGGTGTTGTTGGAGGCCACCGGGTCTTTGCTGCCCAGGCCTTGCAGCTGGATGTTCTCTTGCTTCATGCCGACGGTGCTGAGCACGGCGGCCACACTTTTCGCGCGGCGCAGCGACAGTTGCTGGTTGTAGGTTTCTTTGCCCGAAGCATCGGTGTGGCCATCGACTCGCACGCGTTCAATGCCGACACCGAGCAAGGCTTTGCCGATGCGCTCGACGATTTCGGTGCTTTGATTGTTCAGGCTTTCGACGTCGCTGCCAAACAGCACTTTGCCGGACAGGCCAAATTCCCAGCCCTCATCGGTCAGCTCGAAACCTTGTTGTTTGAGCACGGCGACTTGCGCCGGCGTCAGGCCTTTTTGCGGCGCGGTCTGGCAACCGGTCAGGGCCAGCACGGCCATCAACAGCACAGCGGAGAACAATCGAAATGGATGTTTGAACACGGGAATCAGCTCCTGGTTTGAACGGGATCGACCGGGTGCTCCGACCCGGCCGTAAATTGCGCGCCACGGGAGAGGCGCTTGGCTTGATACATCGCCGCGTCGGCAGCGTTGAGCAGGGCACCGGGGGTGGCGCCATGATCAGGGAAAACCGCGATGCCGATACTGAGCGACGTCACGACACTGGTGTCGCCGGGCAACGCGATGGGCGTGTCCATGCTGGCGAGAATTTTGTCGGCAATGCGTTCGGCATCTTCGATCTTGTGCAACGGCGTGAGCAGCACGGCGAACTCGTCACCGCCCAATCGCGCGACCAGATCTTCTTCACGCAGCTGTGCGCGGACACGATTGGCAATCGCCACCAGCACTGCGTCGCCGGCGGCATGGCCGAAGTTGTCATTGATGCCTTTGAAACGGTCGCTGTCGAGAAACAGCACCGCCACGCGCTCGTTGAGCTTGCTGGCGTTACGCAGGGCACGCATCAAGCGGCCTTCAAAAAAGGCGCGGTTGGGCAGACCGGTAAGGCTGTCGTGACTGGCCTGGTGCGCGAGGGTTTCGTTTTCGCTTTGCAGGTTGCTCTGCCAGGACTCGAGTTCGTCGAGCAGTGCATTGAAGTCGTTGCCGAGGTTGTCTAGTTCGGCGATTTGCGCCGGTGGCACGCGGCGATCCAGCGCCCGTTCGCTGCGTGCGGCGTGGGCCACGGTGGCGAGGCTGCGCAGCGGACCGATGATTTCACGCAGTTGCCGGCGCGCGAGATAGATCGCCACAAAAGCGCTGATCGCCGTGCAAAGAATGATCCCCGCCAAACCGCTCAGTAGAAAACGCATCAGGCTACCGCCATGACCGGTGAGCAGGATGCGGCCGATTTCATGCTCTTGATGCACGATCGGCAGACTGATAGGTTTTTCCAGAAGGGCGCGGGTGATCTGCATTTCCAAATCGGAGAACAGGCCGTTTTCCGCGCGATGCCAGCGCGCCAGCAATTTTCCCTGAGCGTCCAGTACTTGCGCGTCGGCGACTTCTTCGGTCGAAGCGATCAGCGCCAGCGCTTCCGTCGCCGCCGCTTTGTCGTTAAAGACCACCGCGGCTTCGACGGTGTAGCTGATCGAACGGGCGATCAGATGCAGATTGTGGTCGGCATAAACCCGCAGCGCCAAAACACCGAGCAGCGTCAGTGAGACACTGGCCATCGCTACCGCCAGCAATGCCACGGTTAAATGTCCACGGCCCAGTACCGAGCCCAACGTGGGGCGCTTATTCGATCTGAACAATTTCATGGGGCCGCCGATTTACGGCGCGACAACTGCAGCACGCTCGGGTGAATGCGCACGCCACTGCGGGCAACGGAGTCGAGATTGACTTCAAAGGACACCTGCTCGTCGCCGACGCGCAGGCAGAACAGACTGCCGACCGTGCATTGGTCGTCGGCTTCGCTGATGCTAAGCACCGGGTGTCCGATCAATGCGGCGAACAGGCGATTGCGCTCATCGGCGGTGAGCTTGCCGATGTACACGGCATTGCATTCGCTGACGATGGCCGGGTTGTCGGCCAGCAAGCGGCGCACGACAACCAGTCGGCCGGTGGCTTGAGTGGTGCCTTTGACCAGGTCGTCGGTGTATTCGGTGGGGCCGACGATGCACAGACGCAATTGCGCAGGCTCTACCGGCCAGCGAGCATAACTGAGGATGCCCAGCACGACTTGGGTGACAGATTTGGCGCGTTGTTCGGCCATGCCCGTCGGCGCTTGCGGTTGTGCGACGGCCACGCTCGTCAACAACCAGAGCAGGCCGACAAGCAACGCGTGCTTGCAGCCAACCACGCGCTCTGCCGCCCAGACAGACACCTTCATGCAGGGATTCTCTTGGATCTTACTGAAATGATGCCGCAACGATAGCACAGCGGCGAATGGCCAGCGAGGCAGCGACCTCTGACTGGTCGGTCAGAAACCGCTGGCCGTCATCGCGATTATCATTCAGGAGACTGGGCGCCCTCCTCCAGTTCCAGCATCAGTCCGCTGAGGCGTTTGACCTTGCGTTGTACGGCCTCTTCAAATACCCCGTCACGCGGCTCGATCAGGGTGAACCAGTGTTTGGCGCGGGTGATCCCCGTGTAGATCAACTCCTTGGTCAACACTGGATTCAAAGCATCCGGCAGGATCAACGCAGTGTGGGCGAACTCAGAGCCCTGGGATTTGTGTACGGTCATGGCGTACACGGTTTCTACATCGTTGAGTCGGCTCGGCAGGACGAAACGCACGCCGCCCTGACCGTCATTGCGCGGAAACGCCACGCGCAATACCGGTTTGCCGGCGTCGGGCCCTTCACGTTCCGGCAGTTTGAGGGCGATGCCGATGTCGCCGTTCATCAAGCCCAGACCGTAGTCGTTGCGGGTCATCAACACCGGCCGGCCTTCGTACCATTGCTGGTCGTGCTCGATCAGCCGGGCCTTGAGCAACGCGGCGGTGATGCGCTGGTTCAAACCTTCAACGCCCCACGGGCCTTTGCGTACCGCGCACAACAACTGGAAGGTGTCGAACGCCTGCAAGACGTCGCGGGCCCAGAGAATCCAGTCCGGATGTTCCAGCGGTTTGCCAGATGCAGGGCGTTGATTGCGCAGCACGCTCAGGTAATGCCGATACCCCTGCGGGCCTTCGCCATGACCGTCGAGCAGCAGCCGCTCGAGTTTGTGATCGTGCTCGCCCTTGAGCGGCAGCGAAAACACATCGTCATAGTGCCCCGCCGCGAGCAATTGCCGCGCCTCATCCGGCAACTGCTGATTGACCCGGCGCGCCAGTTGACCGATGCCGCTGCCTTCACCGAAACGCCGCGAGTGGCGCAACATCACCACTTGCTGAGCCAGCGGATGCGAGCCGTCGAGATCTTCGTGCAGACCACTGTCCTGCAACGACTCACCGCTGACCGATTCCAGCCATTGGCGGGTTTGCCGGTTGTACCAGCCGCCCTCGGCATCGCGGCACAGATCACCCAGCACCGCACCTGCCTCCACGGACGCCAACTGATCCTTGTCGCCGAGCAACACCAGTCGCGCATGGGCCGGCAAGGCGTCGAGCAGATTGGCCATCATTTCCAGGTCGATCATCGAGGCTTCGTCGACCACCAGCACATCCAGCGGTAGACGATTACCGGCGTGATGGCGGAAATGTCGGGTGCCCGGACGACTGCCGAGCAAACGATGCACAGTGGTCACGTCACAGGGAATTTTCGCCCGCACGTCTTCGCTGACTTTCAGCGATTGCACTTGCTGGCTGATCGACTCGGTCAAGCGTGCGGCGGCTTTACCGGTGGGCGCTGCCAGGCGAATGCGCAACGGATGGCCAGCCTCCACCGCCGGCGCCTGCAGCAGCGCCAACAAACGCACGACGGTGGTGGTTTTGCCGGTACCGGGGCCGCCGGTGACGATGCTGAAGGCACCGCGCGTGGCGAGCGCACAAGCAAGTTTTTGCCAGTCGATGACCTCGCCGGACTTGGCTGAACCGAACAGCTCATTGAGGCGCTGCGGCAGATCGGCCGGCGTCGCTTCGGATTGGGCGAGACGCTGGCGCAACGCGGAATCGATACGCCGCTCGTAAGCCCAGTAGCGCCGCAAGTACAGACGCTTCGAGGACAACACCAGCGGGCGTTGCTGAGCGTCTTCACTGGTATCGGCAGCCAGGGCGACCAGAGCGCTGCCCGCCAGAGCCTTGCACCAATGAACACCGTCGAGCGCCTCAAGCAATTGCGAAGGCAGCAACAAGACGCCACCCTGCACATCGCCTTCGGGCGGCAATGACAGCGCAAAATCCGGCGCCTTGAGGGTTTCGAACAGATCCAGACAAACGTGACCATGGCCGAGTTGATGGCTGGTCAGCGCCGCCGCGAGCAACACCAGCGGATCGGTGTCCGGTTCGAGCTCATGCAGAAACGCGACGAATGCCTTGTCCAGCGCGCGCAGCCAGCCGCGCTCGACCCAGCGGGTGAGCAAGAGCAACAAGTCTTCGGCACGGGTCAGCGGCGAAAGTCTCGACAGGCTGTCGGCGGCCAAAGGCGTCGGCAGAAGATCGGCGAAGGTGCGGCTCATAGCAAGACTCCCTGTTCCCACGCGGGTTCGGCCTTGGGCTCGGGTTTGCCCTGAAACAGCCGATCCAGACGTTCGATCAATTCACGGGGTGGCCGGGCGAAGTACACCCCGCGACTGTCTGCGCGGGTGCCACGCAGGAAAAGATAAAGCGCACCACCGACATGCCGGTCGTAGTCATAGTCGGGCAACCGCGCCTTGAGCTGACGGTGCAAGGCCAACAGGTACAAGACGTATTGCAGGTCGTAACGGTTGTCGAGAATCGACTGCTCCATGGCTTTCTCGGTGTAGGCGAAATCATCGACGCCCAGCCAGTTGGATTTGTAGTCGGCCACGTAGTAACGGCCATCGTGTTCGAAGGTCAGGTCGATAAAACCCTTGAACATGCCGTTGAGTTGCACCGCTTCGGCAGCCACCCGCGCCACGCCGTTGTGGGTGTGCTGACGTACCAGCTCATCGAGTTTGAGCACGTCGACTTTATGGCTGGCGAACCAGAATTCCATCTCGACGCGATACTGCGTTAACTGCTCAAGCACCACCGGCGGTTGGCCGGCGCCGATCGGCAGCGGCGATTTGAGGAGGTGTTGCAACCAGTCGCTCAACGTGGTGATCCAGCCTTCCCAGCCGCGCAGGTTGCAACGCCGGCCGATCGCGTCTTCCACGGCTTTGGGCGTGACGGCGAAACCGTCATCCCCTGCCCACTCGAGCAAACCGTGAAGGAAAGTCCCGGGGTTGGGGCCACGCGGGAAGCGATGGATATCAGCGCCGCCGGCGATGATTTCGCGTGGTGCATCCGGATCGAGGCGTTCGTCATCGAAGAGCTTTTGCGCCTGCGGACTGTCCGGCGCCTCATCGCTGCCGACGCTCAAAACGTCGCTGATACGAAGCGCACTGTACGAGGCGATCCACCAGTTCTCGCTGGCCTTGCGCTTGGGCACAAGCGTGGCGCTGAGAACCGCTTCGTTGCGCGCAGGTTCGTAATGTTCGGCGCTGGCCGGCGGCATTTCACCGACGCTGATCGCCGGGCAATCCTGCTGCAAATCTCGCAGCCAGCTATTCAAACCGCTGGACTCACCCAACGACGCACCACCGCCCAATAAATAGCCCAGCGCAGAAAGGTGCAGCACCGAACTGTTGTTATTGCCGCGTTTGAGATCGGTCACGCCCAACCAGCAGGCATGTTGCGCACGCGTCAGCGCTACGTAGAGCAAACGCAGGTCTTCAGCCAGACGCTCGTCATCGGCCAACGCAATCAGCTCAGGCGTCGGTTTCAGACTCAATTGCGCGTTGCCCGAGGCGTCGTGGTAATGCAGCGGCAGGCGGCTACCGTCGACCGGTTTGGCCGAGCAGATGAACGGCAGGAACACCAACGGATATTCCAGGCCTTTCGATTTGTGGATGGTCACCACTTTGACCAATTGCTCATCACTTTCGAGGCGCAGAATCTGTTCTTCGCCGGCCTGCCCGGACAAGGCCAGCAGCTCGGCCAGATGCCGGATCAGCGCTTGTTCGCCGTCGAGTTCAGCAGCGGCTTGCTGCATCAATTCGGACAAGTGCAGCAGGTTGGTCAGCACGCGCTCGCCATCACTGCGGGCAATCAATGTCTGTGGCAAATGGAAGTCATGCAGCAGACGTCGCAGCATCGGCAGCACGCCCTGTTTGCGCCACAACTCGCGATAGCCACGGAACTGCATGACGCGGGATTCCCACACCAGTTCGTCCTGATTCAGACGCTCCAGTTCGGCCAGCGGCAGATTCAGCGTGATGCAGGCCAGCGCGGCTTTCAGAGAACGTTCAACGTCAGGCTCGGCGCAGGCCTTGAGCCAGGACAGCAAGTCTCGGGCTTCCTGCGCGGCAAAAACGGAATCCTTGTCTGACAGATAAACGCTGCGCACGCCACGGGCGGCCAATTCACCACGAACGGCCTGCGCCTCTTTGCCGTCACGAACCAGAATCGCGATATCGGAAGGACGCAGGCCTTTGAAGTCTTTGCCGTCCTGCACAAATCCGGCCTGACCGGTTTGCCCGCCATTGAGCAACACGGTGATTTCACTGGCGCAGGCGGCAGCCAGTTGTTGACGATACACCGCGCCGGACAACGGCTGATCGCTGGACAACTGCCAGACGTTCAGCGCCGCGACTTCCTGCCCGGCAATCTGCAGATGCTCCTTGCGGCCTTGCGAGTCGACGGGTTGAAACGGTACCGGGTTCTCACCACTTTTCTCGCGGAACAAAAACGCGCCGCGCCCCTGCTCGCGGGACTCGGCGCGTTCGAATACGTGATTGACCGCTTTGACCATGCCGTGGCTGGAACGGAAGTTGGTGCCCAGGGTATGCAAGCGGCCGGTCGTAGCCTTGCGCGCGCGCAGATAGGTATAGATGTCCGCACCACGGAAGGCGTAGATCGCCTGCTTGGGATCGCCGATCAGAAACAGGCCAGTGTCAGGACTGTTTTCCTCGATGCGATAGATGCTTTCGAAGATCCGGTACTGCACCGGATCGGTGTCCTGGAATTCGTCGATCAGCGCTACCGGGAACTGCTCGCGAATCAGTGTCGCGAGCCGTTCGCCACCTTCCGATTGCAGCGCGGCATCGAGTCGCAGCAGCATGTCGTCGAAGCCCATTTCGGCGCGGCGACGCTTCTCTTCTTCGAAGCGCGCGCCCACCCATTTCGCGGCGTGCTGCAGGACGGCGGCGTCTGGCGTGGGCAAGCCATCCAGACTCGACTTGAGTGCGGGCATGGCATCCAGCCCCGGATGACTCGGTGCCTGACCTTTCCACGCTTCGGCCATGCCGTCGGGGGTCAGTCGGGTGAAGCCGGTGCCGATATCCAGTTGCTCCATGGATTCATCTTCGGCCCAGCTTTTAAGCTTCTCGAACCAAGGTTCAAAGTAGCGCGCCTGCATCTTGCGACCGTCGACGGTTTTGCTGGCAACGCCTTGATGACAGATGGCGAGCAACTCATCGGCCCACTGCCGCCAAGGCATTTTCAGCTCGACCAATGCTGCGCGACGCTCCAGCAAGCATTCCTCGATCAGCTCGGCGGGGGCCTTGCCTTCGTCGCTGTCGCGCTCGCTGGCGAACAGTCCACGGACACGCGGCAACAGCGCTGCCGGCCCACCCCAATTGTTGCGAACCCAGTTCAGCGCATCGCCCTGCATCGGGTAGCAGAACAGCCGCCAGTAATCGCGCAGCACTTCACCGAGCAGATCGCTGTGATCGGTTTCCAGCGATTGAGTAAACAGGCTGCCGCTGTCAAATGCGTGCTCGCGCAGCATGCGCTGGCACCAACTGTGAATCGTCGAAACGGCGGCTTCATCCATCCACTGTGCGGCGATGTCGAGACGATTGGCGCAGCCGGGCCATTGTTGTGGCTCGAACTGTTCGCGCAGTTCGGCGATGAGCGCGTCGGGCGCAGGCGTCTCGTCGCGGAAGAATCGCGCAGCTTCGGCCAGACGCGTGCGGATCCGTTCGCGCAGTTCTTTGGTCGCTGCGTCCGTGAAGGTCACCACGAGAATTTGTGGTGGCAGCAGGTCGCGACCGAAGCCATTGGTTTCGCCGCCGTGGCCAAGGATCAGCCGCAGATAGAGTGCAGAAATGGTGAACGTCTTGCCGGTGCCGGCGCTGGCTTCGATCAGTTGGCTGCCGTGCAGCGGGAAGGCCAGTGCCAGTGGAGTTTTGCTGCTCATGCGCGCGCTCCTTCACTGGACAACGAACGCCAAGGTGCTTCCAGCAGTGGCCGATAGAGCGCGTCGCACCAACCAGAGAATGTCTCATCGGCGAGCAAGGCATCGAAGTCGGCAAACTGTCGAGACAACGCCGGGCTTTCGCGGCGCTCACCTTCATTGGTCTGGCCGTCACCTTCGTACGCTTTGCGCGCGGCGGCTTCGGCCTTGAGTGGGTCGGTCTGGGACAGCCAGGCGAACGCCGTTTTTACTGCAATCGGCAGTGGTTGGCGCATGCCGGTCTGCCAGGCGAGCAGCAGATCGCTGAGGATGCGAACCGCGCGGTCTTTTTCCATGGGCTCCAACAGCAGTGAATCGTCACTGGCCACCAGCGCTGTGGTTAACGAAAGTCCGCTGGCACAGGCCACCAGATGGTTGACCCACGGTTTGGTCAGACGATGCCATTTGCGGCTTTTGATCGAGCCAATACTGTTGGGAATGGTTGTGACCGACAACAGGCCACCATCGGCGCGCTCATGCAAACCTGAGAGCCAGCCTTCAAGGCGCAAGCCCTGCAATTCAAGGCTGATCGGAATTGCGCTGGTCAGCGGGGTCGGCCACAACGTCAGCAGTTGTTGGTAGCGTTGCAGCAAGTCCGGCAGCGGCTCGATCAGCTCGCGTTGCAGGCATTCGCCAAAACCAGCCATTGGCAGCAGACCACTGTTTTGCAGGCGACGGGCCTGAGATTCGAGGGCCTGATCGATATTGTCCGGCTGTCTCATTGCGGCTTCGAGCAGCCTGTCGCTGAGCGTGTAGCGCTGCAAAGCGTCGAGCACGAATGGCTCTTCGTCCGCGAGCGGCGCCTCGGCGGCTTCGAAATAGACCTTGAGGCGCTGGGTAAAAAAGTGTCTAACCGGGTTGCGCAGGAAGTCCTGTAACAGGGCGAGGGTCAACGGTTCCTCTTGGACATAAGGCGCAAGCAACTCCGTATCGGTTTGAGATCCGTGCTGTTGGTGCAGCACCTGCCATTCGCTGGCATAGCTGAAGAGCTGATCGCCCTCATGAAAATAGCGCGAACTGAACGGTTGCAACGGATGCTCCTCGGTCATGGCGCTCAGAATATCCTGGGTCTCGTCGAGCAATCGCCAGCCGCTGGCGAGGTGATCGCGTAACTGGCCGATCAGCACCGAAGCAGGCCGCTCGCTGTTGTCGCGAATGCTGCGGCCGACCCAACTGATGTAGAGCTGATTGCGCGCGGACAGCAATGCTTCGAGCAACAGATAACGGTCATCCTCACGCCGCGAACGGTCGCCGGGACGGTAATCGCTGCCCATCAAATCGAAGTCGAGCGGCGGTTGTGCACGCGGATAATCGCCATCGTTCATCCCCAGCAGGCAGACCAGTTTGAACGGGATCGCACGCATGGGCATCAGCGTGCAAAAGTTCACCGCACCGGCGAGGAAACGCTGCGATAAACGCCCCTGATCCAGACCGGCGAGCCAGGCTTCACGGACGACAGTCAGCGGTAACTCATCGTCGAGACCGACGGCCTCGCACGTCTCCAGCCAGGTTTCGCGCAGCTCTTCGAGTTGGGTGAGCAGGTAGTCGTCGTGCTCGTTGCTGGCTTTGAAGAACAATTGCATCAGCGCCTGCAACCGGTAGCCCCACTCTTTGGGTTGAGCCGGTTGCATCAATTCCTGATGAGCGAGTTCCAAGGCATCGAGCAGTGCCACCAATGGCCCGATCAACGCGGCGTCCAGTCCGCCGATTTCATCGTAGGGTTCGATACCGGCGCAGGCATTCGCACTGCCGACGGCGTAACCCAGCAGCATCCGGCGCAGGCCGAAGTGCCAGCTGTTCTGCTCCAGCTCATCCGGCAAACCGAGGCCGGCACGTTGTTCGGCGCTCATGCCCCAACGCACACCAGCGCCTTCGATCCAGCGGTGCAGCGTTGGTAAGTCGCGCTCTTCCACACCGAAACGAGCGCGCAGTGCAGGAACGTCCAGCAGGTCGAGGATTTCGCTGACGGGGAAGCGGCTGTCTGGCAGCTTTAGCAGGTGCTCGACTGCAATCAGCAAGGGGTCACGGCCGCGTTGGCCCTGATCCGCCAAGGTGAATGGAATGAATCGCGGATCATGGCGATCGAGCTGGCCGAATACGGCACGGATGTGCGGCGCGTAGCTGTCGATGTCCGGCACCATCACGATCACATCCCTAGGACGTAGTTCGGGATCGGCGCTGAAGCGCGCGAGGAGTTGGTCGTGAAGGATTTCCACTTCACGCTGAGCGCTGTGAGCAATGTGAAAACGGATCGAATGGTCTTGTGTCAGATCGACAGCTGGCCAGAGCTCGCGTGTCTCGTTGAGCGGGCGCAGTTCAAGGATGTCGTTCTGCAGCTGATTGAGCAGGTTCTCGGGTTGAGTATCGCTGAACAGGTCGATGCGACCGTCCCGGAAAGCCGCGCGATAACTGTTGGGATCGTCGTAGCTGTCGAGCAGGTTGATGTAGTCGCGGCCCTGCTTGCCCCACGCAGCTAGCAGCGGATGGGCGTGTTGGTGCAAAGCGTCCGGATCGAGTACGACGGGCATACCGCTCTTGCGTGCCTGGCGTTTGTACTGGTGTCGCAGCAGATCCTTATCGGCAACGATATCGGCCCAATGGTGGCGACATGGATTGTGCACACAAAGCAGAACCTGACTGAAACGTGCAAGCCCGGCCAATGCTTCGAGCACTTGAGCGGGCAACGAAGAAATCCCGAAAACGATCACTCGCGAGGGCAAGCCGACGGGTGCGTCCGTGAGGGTGTTGATGCGCTCGATAAATCGTTGATGAACACCGGCGCGACTTTGCGCCATGCCTTGTTCACCGACATCTTCCAGCAGCGCACGCCACAGTTCAGCCTGCCAGCAGCTCGCCGGCGCCAGTGGCTTTATTTCACCTCGGACATTTCGGATTTGGTGCAGTCCTTCGGCCCAATCTTCGAGCCAGTCGGCCCGATAGACCTGGTACTGGTCAAAGAGATCCGCCAGTCGCTCGGACAACTGGTAACGCTTACGCAAGTCAGTGTCGTGAGTGAGGAAGCGTTGCAGCGGCTCGAAATGCGGGCGCTCGATCACTTGAGGTAGCAAGCGCATCAGGCGCCAGGTCAGCGGTGCTTTATCGAGCAGGGATTTCGGTGGGATTTCATCACGGCCCAACACCATCCGGTACAGCTGCCACATGAAGCTGCCGGGCAGCTGCACATCGATAGCAGCGGCAATACCGCAGCCACCGAGGTCATCTTCTTCAGGGTCTTCGGCCAAGGCCAATTTGAGCCACTGGGCGATGCCGTTGCTTTGTACGAGGGCAATTTCGTTTTCCAAGGGCGCCAGTGGATAGCGCCGCATTATGCTGATCACCAAGCTGCGCAGTTCGTCCAGGCTATTGCTTTGAACCACCATGAATGCAGCGTTGAGGGACTGGGCGCCCGGCATAAAGGATTCCTTGGAAAAGTGCGAAAGCCAGGGCAGAACCTTAGCATTGTCAGCAGGTTGTGACAGCCGGACGACGCCGTTGAATGCTGTAGGAACTTTCCTGCGGGCAAAACAAAACCCCAACTGCTTTCGCAATTGGGGTTTCGGAATTTAATCTTGACGATGACCTACTCTCACATGGGGAAACCCCACACTACCATCGGCGATGCATCGTTTCACTGCTGAGTTCGGGATGGGATCAGGTGGTTCCAACGCTCTATGGTCGTCAAGAAATTCGGGTACTGAGTCGTGACCAGTTGGCCTCGCTTCAGCAAATTGGGTATGTGATAGCTTTCGGTGTTTGTGAACATCGAACTTTCGGTTCGTTTCGTCTTCACACACCGCAATCTGATGCTCTCTCGAGTAGTCAAATTGCTTGGGTGTTATATGGTCAAGCCTCACGGGCAATTAGTATTGGTTAGCTCAACGCCTCACAGCGCTTACACACCCAACCTATCAACGTCGTAGTCTTCGACGGCCCTTCAGGGAACTCAAGGTTCCAGTGAGATCTCATCTTGAGGCTAGTTTCCCGCTTAGATGCTTTCAGCGGTTATCTATTCCGAACATAGCTACCCGGCAATGCCACTGGCGTGACAACCGGAACACCAGAGGTTCGTCCACTCCGGTCCTCTCGTACTAGGAGCAGCCCCTCTCAAATCTCAAACGTCCACGGCAGATAGGGACCGAACTGTCTCACGACGTTCTAAACCCAGCTCGCGTACCACTTTAAATGGCGAACAGCCATACCCTTGGGACCGGCTTCAGCCCCAGGATGTGATGAGCCGACATCGAGGTGCCAAACACCGCCGTCGATATGAACTCTTGGGCGGTATCAGCCTGTTATCCCCGGAGTACCTTTTATCCGTTGAGCGATGGCCCTTCCATACAGAACCACCGGATCACTAAGACCTACTTTCGTACCTGCTCGACGTGTCTGTCTCGCAGTCAAGCGCGCTTTTGCCTTTATACTCTACGACCGATTTCCGACCGGTCTGAGCGCACCTTCGTACTCCTCCGTTACTCTTTAGGAGGAGACCGCCCCAGTCAAACTACCCACCATACACTGTCCTCGATCCGGATAACGGACCTGAGTTAGAACCTCAAAGTTGCCAGGGTGGTATTTCAAGGTTGGCTCCACGCGAACTGGCGTCCACGCTTCAAAGCCTCCCACCTATCCTACACAAGCAAATTCAAAGTCCAGTGCAAAGCTATAGTAAAGGTTCACGGGGTCTTTCCGTCTAGCCGCGGATACACTGCATCTTCACAGCGATTTCAATTTCACTGAGTCTCGGGTGGAGACAGCGCCGCCATCGTTACGCCATTCGTGCAGGTCGGAACTTACCCGACAAGGAATTTCGCTACCTTAGGACCGTTATAGTTACGGCCGCCGTTTACCGGGGCTTCGATCAAGAGCTTCGCGTTAGCTAACCCCATCAATTAACCTTCCGGCACCGGGCAGGCGTCACACCCTATACGTCCACTTTCGTGTTTGCAGAGTGCTGTGTTTTTAATAAACAGTCGCAGCGGCCTGGTATCTTCGACCGGCATGAGCTTACGGAGCAAGTCCTTCACCCTCACCGGCGCACCTTCTCCCGAAGTTACGGTGCCATTTTGCCTAGTTCCTTCACCCGAGTTCTCTCAAGCGCCTTGGTATTCTCTACCCAACCACCTGTGTCGGTTTGGGGTACGGTTCCTGGTTACCTGAAGCTTAGAAGCTTTTCTTGGAAGCATGGCATCAACCACTTCGTGTTCTAAAAGAACACTCGTCATCAGCTCTCGGCCTTAAGATCCCGGATTTACCTAAGATCTCAGCCTACCACCTTAAACTTGGACAACCAACGCCAAGCTGGCCTAGCCTTCTCCGTCCCTCCATCGCAATAACCAGAAGTACAGGAATATTAACCTGTTTCCCATCGACTACGCTTTTCAGCCTCGCCTTAGGGGCCGACTAACCCTGCGTCGATTAACGTTGCGCAGGAAACCTTGGTCTTTCGGCGTGGGTGTTTTTCACACCCATTGTCGTTACTCATGTCAGCATTCGCACTTCTGATACCTCCAGCAAGCTTCTCAACTCACCTTCACAGGCTTACAGAACGCTCCTCTACCGCATCATCCGAAGATGATACCCGTAGCTTCGGTGTATGGTTTGAGCCCCGTTACATCTTCCGCGCAGGCCGACTCGACTAGTGAGCTATTACGCTTTCTTTAAAGGGTGGCTGCTTCTAAGCCAACCTCCTAGCTGTCTAAGCCTTCCCACATCGTTTCCCACTTAACCATAACTTTGGGACCTTAGCTGACGGTCTGGGTTGTTTCCCTTTTCACGACGGACGTTAGCACCCGCCGTGTGTCTCCCATGCTCGGCACTTGTAGGTATTCGGAGTTTGCATCGGTTTGGTAAGTCGGGATGACCCCCTAGCCGAAACAGTGCTCTACCCCCTACAGTGATACATGAGGCGCTACCTAAATAGCTTTCGAGGAGAACCAGCTATCTCCGAGCTTGATTAGCCTTTCACTCCGATCCACAGGTCATCCGCTAACTTTTCAACGGTAGTCGGTTCGGTCCTCCAGTTAGTGTTACCCAACCTTCAACCTGCCCATGGATAGATCGCCCGGTTTCGGGTCTATTCCCAGCGACTAGACGCCCTATTAAGACTCGCTTTCGCTACGCCTCCCCTATTCGGTTAAGCTCGCCACTGAAAATAAGTCGCTGACCCATTATACAAAAGGTACGCAGTCACAGAACAAAGTCTGCTCCCACTGCTTGTACGCATACGGTTTCAGGATCTATTTCACTCCCCTCTCCGGGGTTCTTTTCGCCTTTCCCTCACGGTACTAGTTCACTATCGGTCAGTCAGTAGTATTTAGCCTTGGAGGATGGTCCCCCCATATTCAGACAAAGTTTCTCGTGCTCCGTCCTACTCGATTTCATGACTAAGAGATTTTCGCGTACAGGGCTATCACCCACTATGGCCGCACTTTCCAGAGCGTTCCGCTAATCTCAAAGCCACTTAAGGGCTAGTCCCCGTTCGCTCGCCACTACTAAGGGAATCTCGGTTGATTTCTTTTCCTCGGGGTACTTAGATGTTTCAGTTCCCCCGGTTCGCCTCTTGCACCTATGTATTCAGTACAAGATAACCATCTTATGATGGCTGGGTTCCCCCATTCAGACATCTCCGGATCAAAGTCTGTTTGCCGACTCCCCGTAGCTTGTCGCGGGGTGCCTGGGCTTGCCGGGGC
>NZ_JBIVJB010000032.1:0-604 GCF_044750025.1 Pseudomonas sp. NPDC088885
CGTCGGCTTTCTTCTTCTCTTCTTCATCGACGCCGTATTTGACGATGTCGACCTGTTTGGCGGTGAAGTACACCATCGCACGGTTGCCTTCGGCGAACGCCTTCATGGTCAACAGCATGCGGCGTACGTCAGGGTGCACGATGATCGGGTCAGCGGCTTTTTCCGGCGCTTTCGGGCCAGTCAGCGAGCGCATTTGCAGACGATCGCGAGCGTATTTCAGGCCGCCCTGGAAACCGATTTCGGCGTGGGCCAGACCTTGCAGCGCGGTACCCAGACGTGCGGTGTTCATAAAGGTGAACATGCAGTTCAGGCCTTTGTTCGCCGGGCCGATCAGGTAACCGGTGGCGCCGTCGAAGTTCATCACGCAAGTGGCGTTGCCGTGGATGCCCATCTTGTGTTCCAGCGAACCGCAGGTCACTGCGTTGCGCTCACCGACGGTGCCATCAGCGTTCGGCATGAACTTTGGAACGATGAACAGCGAGATGCCTTTGGTGCCAGCCGGTGCGTCCGGCAGGCGGGCCAGCACGATGTGGACGATGTTGTCGGCCATGTCGTGTTCACCGGCCGAGATGAAGATCTTGGTGCCGGAGACTTTGTAGGAACC
>NZ_JBIVJB010000032.1:614-53692 GCF_044750025.1 Pseudomonas sp. NPDC088885
GGCCTTGGTGCGCAGCATGCCCAGGTCGGTGCCGCAGTGCGGTTCGGTCAGGCACATGGTGCCGGTCCATTCGCCGGAGACCAGTTTGGTCAGATAGGCTTCTTGCTGCTCTGGCGTGCCGTGCTCGGAGATGGTGTTCATCGCGCCGTGCGACAGGCCTGGGTACATGCCCCACGACCAGTTGGCTTCGCCCACCATTTCGCTCACGGCCAGACCCAACGACTCCGGCAGGCCTTGGCCGCCGTGCTCAACGTCGTGAGCGAGGCTTGGCCAGCCGCCTTCAACGAATTGCTTGTAAGCCTCTTTGAAGCCAGTCGGGGTTTTCACGCCGGACTCGCTCCAGGTGCAACCTTCGAGGTCGCCCACGCGGTTCAGCGGTGCCAGTACCTGCTCACAAAACTTGGCGCCTTCTTCGAGAATGGCGTCAACCATGTCCGGAGTCGCGTCTGCGCAAGCCGGAAGGCTCTGATAGTGCGCTTCGTAGCCGAGCAGCTCGTCACGAACGAAGCGAATATCACGCAAGGGGGCCTTGTAGTCAGGCATAGCGATAAACCTCTGCTGATGTAACCGGGAATGAACGACCGTGTTGATTTGTTGTGACGGTCAAACAGTTGTTTGAAACATACGTTTACGCCGAAATCTTGTCAAGCGGCGATCTTTTGCCGTTCGTCATCCACGACAAACCGCTCCTCCACTTTGATCAACTTGGCTTGCAAAGCTATTCATTTGGCCTGCAAAGAGCCAAATACTGTCAGTAATGACAGGTTCCAGATCCCCCTATTGCACGTTAACTGACCGTGCCTGCCTTTGACTCTAGCCGGAGTGGCTAAAGCAGAGGCCATCACAGGAGAAAGGACATGCAATTGGGAAATGGGACGAAATCACCCGGTGATCTGGATAAGACATTTGCTATCGATGGGCGAATAGAGATCGCACAGAGAGGCACAGCGAACGCGATCGCGTCAGATAAGTACGGCGGGCTTATTCTCGCCGTACAGGAAAATAACCGTTTCGTCCTTTCGCGCTTCGACATCAATGGCGTGAAAGATCTCAGTTTTCAGGAGACGATCGCGAATTTCGTGGATGGGGATATTTCTATACCCGCGCGCATCCTGGTTCAGGAAGACGGGAATATCATCCTCCTCGGCATCTCTATCATGGACCGTATTCAGAGCCCGGTCGTGATGAAATTCAGTAATAAAGGCGTTCCTAATCTGGTATTTGGTCGTCGAATTCTCCCCGTTCCCGATGAATCGGTGATGCCTTTCATAACTCGCAAATTCTTGGACGGCTGTCTGCAACACGGGGATAAAATTCTGATCATGGCGTGCCATAAAACCGGTCAGTCTGAGCGGCCGTTGAGCCGCTTGTATTGCCTGGAGGGCAACGGAGAGTTCGATAAAAATTTCGGTGACCAAAGCGGGTTTTTCGAGGTCAAGCTCCATGGCCATCCGAGCTATGTAACCGACGTTCAAACCCAGCAAAGCGGCATCATCATTCTCGCGGGAAGTTGGAGATTCCCCGGCGAACCAAACAGAACCAGAACGGTAGCACGCTACACGCCAGAGGGAGGTCTAGACACTACCTTCGCGCGCGCAGGCTTTGCCGACATCCCGGTTCCTGAAGAGTCGAATATCGAACCGACGGATTTGAATCTTACCGAGCCGGTCAATCGGGTATACGTCCAGAAGGACGACAAGATTCTTATCGCAGGTCATTTCAACGGAAGAACTGACGTGGGAAGCGCACTGCTTGCAAGGCTGGACCGTAACGGTAGTGTTGATGCTGGTTTCAACGGTGGCGCGGCCTTAATCCTCTCTCAGCCATCGAAAAGCCTGACTTTTACTTCAATTGCAGTGCAGACCGACGAAAAAATCGTAGTCGTGGGCGGAGGTGATATCGGCGGGGTTACCAAGGAGTATTACGTGCGACTCAGTGCGGACGGCACACCGGAGGATTTCCAAAGGGAGGACAGTGACGGTGACTGCAGTGACGTGGTAGTCCAGCCGTCCGGACGAATAGTCATTTCAGGCAGCAGTGGGAAACGCGCCACCGGTGTTCGCTACCCTCGAGTCTCGGGGCGATTGGGCAACTGATCTCAAGGCTTTCGCTTCCTCATGCGCTCGGCTACAAGAAGCGAAGAGTGCATGCGGGGAGTGATCCTGACCGTCGAAATGCCAACGATCAGGCAAACGTATCGATGATCGTACCGAGCACTTCGTCGGATGCCTTGACGACTTTCGCGCCCAGATCCACTTGGAATTTTCCCTGCGCCATCTGCACCATGTCGCTGCCCGGATCCATTTGCTGGCTGCGGTCGACGCCGCGCAGACGATCAACCTGAGCTTCCGAGGACTGGCTGGTGACCGAGCGTTCGATGGTGGTGTTGGCGATCTGGCTGGCAGCCTGATCCACACGGTTCTGCCCGCTCTGAATCGAGCTCAGCCCCGCATAAAAAGCTGTGTTACCGGAGATTTCCATAACGGTTCTCATCCCTGGAAGGATCAATAGCCGTCATTGAAGCAGACGCGCCAGAAAAACACCCGTCAAAAACACTAATGGCACAGTGCCTGCCCATAGTGAAAAACTTAGTCGAGCAAATCCAGTTGCAGATGATCAGCCACCGCCTCAGCGCTCAACGCCTTGAGTTTCGGCACCCGCCCGAGGCACGGCGCCGGAATCCGCTCAGCCAATGTCGCCAGATTCTCCTCCAGCCGCGACGTCTTCGGATCGATGATATTCGCCACCCACCCCGCCAGTTGCAGGCCATCCCGAGCAATCGCCTCAGCCGTCAGCAGCGCATGACTGATGCAGCCCAGGCGCACGCCGACCACCAGAATCACCGGCAGCTTCAGCGCAATCGCCAGATCCGACAAATTATCCTGATCGGCCAACGGCACGCGCCAGCCACCTGCACCTTCGATCAGAGTGAAATCGGCATTCATCGCCAGAATCTCGCGCATCGGCGCCAGCAGCGATTGCACGGTCAACGCCACACCCGCTTCACGCGCCGCCAGATGCGGCGCGATGGCCGGCTCGAACGCCGCCGGATTGACCTGTTGATAAGTCAGCGGCAATGAACACTCAGCCAGCAGCGCCAGCGCATCCGAGTTGCGCAAACCCTTGGGCGTCACTTCGCACCCGGAAGCCACCGGCTTGCCCGCCGCCGTGCTCAGCCCGGCCGAGCGCGCCGCGTGCAGCAACCCGGCGGCCACCGTGGTCTTGCCGACATCGGTATCGGTTCCGGTGATGAAATAGGCTGCGCTCATACGGGTTTCTCCAACACGGCGTAGACCACCTGATAAGTCGCCGGCAATCCCGACGCCTCACGGAACTGCTCATAAGCGTCGACCAGCCCAAGAATCCGCGCGCGCCCGGTCAAACCGCCCGGTCGCCCCGGATTCAGATTGTGCGCACCCAACGCTTTCAATTCATGGGTCAGGCTGCGCACATCCGGGTAATGCAGCACATGCGCCTGATTCTGCAGACTCAGCGCGCGCAAGCCACTCGCTGCAGACAATTGTTCATAACGGGCGAACTCGCGGAAGCGGTTGACGTGCACCATCCCGTCGACCTGCCGCCAGCTGTCGCGCAACTCAAACAACGTCCCTACACAAAGACTAGCAAACGCAAAAATTCCGCCCGGTTTCAGCACGCGAAAGGCTTCGCTGAGCACCGACTCGAAATCCGCACACCACTGCACCGCAAGGCTGGAGAAGATCAGATCGCAGGTCGAATCCTGCAACGGCAACCGCTCCGCATCACCGGCGATGAAATGCTCGGCACCGCCCAATGGCCGCGCGTGATCGAGCATGCCCTCGGCAATGTCCAGCGCCAGCCCGTGGCTCTCGGCAAACCGCGAAGCCAGCGCGCGGGTGAAATAACCGGTGCCGCAACCGAGATCCAGCCAGCGCGCCGGGACAAAATCCGTTGGCAAACGCTGAATCAACTGTGTACCGACATCACGTTGCAACTCGGCGACACTGTCGTAACTGGCCGCCGCGCGAGAAAAAGAGGCTGCGACCTGACGCTTGTCAGGCAAGCCGCCAGGCAGCACAAGAGACAAATCAGTCATCACCGCACTCATGTAAAAAAGCCTGGATCGCGCCCGCCAGTCCGTGGGGGTCTTCCAGAAGAAACGCATGACTGGCCTGTTCGATCAGACCAATTTCAATATCCGGCAACAAAGTGAACAATTCTCCCGCTGCTTCCGCCGGCACCAGCGCGTCCTGCCCGCCGAACAGATGCAACTGCGGGCCGCGAAACGCCTGCAAGGCATCGCGGGTGTCGATCTGTGCGAGCAGTTCCAGCCCGGCCATCAATGCTGAGGGCGAGGTGTTCGGCGCGCCGCCGAGCAACAATCGCGACAGGCCGCGCGGGTCTTGCGCGCCCTGAGCACACAGCAAAGAGAACCGTTTGAGGGTCGTGCGCGAGTCGGCCTGGCAACCGGCGAGAAACGCGTCGAAGGTCTCGCCCGCCATCGCACTCGGCCATTGCTCATGGGCAACGAAAGAAGGATTGCTCGCCAGCGTCAGCAACCCGCAGCAATGCTCGCCACGCCGCGCCGCCAACTCAGATGCGAGCATGCCACCCAGCGACCAGCCACCGAGCCATACATCTTGAGGAATGCTTTCATCGAGCTCGTCGAGCCAGTCTTGCAGGTCACTGGAATCCAGTTCCGGCAGCGGCTCGATATCGACTTTCAGGTGTTCATCGAGGCCTTGCAACGCCGCGGCCAGAGGCTCCATCGGCGACACACCGAGGCCCCAGCCGGGCAGCAGAATCAGGCGATCACGCATGGCTTGGCTCCAGCGAGAGTTGGGCAAAGCAATCGGCCAGTCCTTCTAACAATAGCTGTACCTGCGCCTCGCTGTGCGCGGCGGTCAGAGTCACGCGCAAACGCGCACTGCCGGCAGGCACGGTGGGCGGACGAATCGCAGTAACCATCAGCCCGCGCTCGCGCAACATCTGCGACAAGCGCACCGCACGCCCGGCGTCGCCAATCATGATTGGCTGGATCGGCGTGAAGCTGTCCATCAGCTCCAGACCGATCTGCTCGGCGCCATGGCGGAACTGGCGGATCAGCGTTTGCAGATGCTCGCGGCGCCAATGTTCAGTGCGCAGCAGTTCCAGACTTTTCAGCGTTGCGCACGCCAGCGCCGGTGGCTGGCTGGTGGTGTAGATGTAAGGGCGGGCGAACTGGATCAGGCTTTCGATCAGTTCCTCGCTGCCGGCGACGAAAGCGCCAGCCGTGCCGAACGCTTTGCCGAGGGTGCCGACCAACACCGGCACATCCTCCTGGCTCAAACCGAAATGTTCGACGATGCCGCCGCCATTCGCGCCGAGCGGGCCGAAACCGTGCGCATCATCGACCATCAGCCACGCGCCTTTGGCCTTGGCTGCGCGGGCGAGAGCCGGCAAATCGGCCAGATCGCCGTCCATGCTGAACACACCGTCGGTGACCACTAGCGTGTTGCCGGTGGCTTTCTCCAGGCGCTTGGCCAGACTTTCGGCGTCATTGTGCAGATAGCGATTGAAACGCGCGCCGGACAGCAGACCCGCGTCCAGCAATGAAGCATGATTGAGGCGGTCTTCCAGCACCGTATCGCCCTGCCCGACCAGCGCGGTGACCGCGCCGAGATTGGCCATGTAACCGGTGGTGAACAACAGCGCACGCGGGCGACCGGTGAGGTCAGCCAGTGCTTCTTCGAGCGCGTGATGCGGGCCGCTGTGGCCGATCACCAAATGCGAGGCACCGCCACCGACGCCCCAGCGTTCAGCGCCAGCGCGCCAGGCTTCGATGACTTGCGGGTGGTTGGCCAGACCGAGGTAATCGTTGTTGCAGAAGGCCAGCAACGGTTGGCCATCGACCACCACTTCCGGCCCCTGCGGGGATTCAAGCAGCGGGCGCTGGCGATAGAGATTTTCGGCACGACGGGCAGCAAGGCGTGCGGCGAGATCGAAAGACATGCAGGCCTCACATCTGAAAAATGACTGTGTAGGAGCTGCCGAATGCTGCGATCTTTTGATGTTGTTTTTTAAAAGACAAGATCAAAAGATCGCAGCCTTCGGCAGCTCCTACATGGGATCCGTGGGGCGATCAGACGGCAGCGTTGTAGAACTGCTCGCTGCTCTTCTGCTCCACCAGCGCCTGCTCGATCGCGGCCTGGTGAACCTCGTCGGCATGCTCTTCACGCGCTTCCGGCTGGATGCCCAGACGCGCAAACAATTGCATGTCCTTGTCCGCCTGCGGGTTGGCGGTGGTCAGCAGTTTGTCGCCGTAGAAAATCGAGTTGGCACCGGCGAAGAACGCGAGGGCCTGCATCTGCTCATTCATCGCTTCGCGGCCAGCGGACAGGCGCACGTGGGATTGCGGCATGAGGATGCGCGCCACCGCGAGCATGCGGATAAAGTCGAACGGGTCGATGTCTTCGGCGTTTTCCAGCGGCGTGCCGGCGACTTTCACCAGCATGTTGATCGGCACCGATTCCGGATGCTCTGGCAGGTTGGCCAGTTGAATCAGCAGATTGGCGCGATCGTCCAGCGACTCGCCCATGCCGAGAATCCCGCCCGAGCAGATCTTCATCCCCGACTCACGCACGTAGGCCAGCGTTTGCAGGCGCTCGCTGTAAGTGCGGGTGGTGATGATGCTGCCGTAGAACTCAGGCGACGTGTCGAGGTTGTGGTTGTAGTAATCGAGGCCGGCCTTGGCCAGCGCTTCGGTCTGATCCTGATCGAGACGGCCGAGGGTCATGCAGGTTTCCAGGCCCATGGCTTTCACGCCTTCAACCATTTTCAGCACGTACGGCATGTCTTTCGCCGACGGATGTTTCCACGCCGCGCCCATGCAGAACCGCGTTGAGCCGATGGCCTTGGCGCGCGCCGCCTCTTCGAGGACTTTCTGCACTTCCATCAGCTTTTCTTTTTCAAGACCGGTGTTGTAGTGACCGGACTGCGGGCAGTACTTGCAGTCTTCCGGGCAGGCGCCGGTCTTGATCGACAACAGGGTCGAGACCTGCACGCGGTTGGCGTTGAAATGCGCGCGGTGCACCGTTTGCGCCTGGAACAGCAAGTCGTTGAAGGGCTGTACGAAGAGTGCTCTGACTTCGGCCAAAGACCAGTCGTGACGCAGGGTGGCGGTGGTGCTCGCGCTCATGGGTAATTCCTTGGTTATGCTTGGCTCGCGACCGGGGAAACGGAATACCCACAGGCGCTACACGGATGTTCGGCATATTTAAGGAAGAGTCATGCGCTGTCAACCACGATACAAAGGCTCGGTTTACATCTGTTTAAAAAACGTACAGACATGTTTGTTGTGCGATGAGGCCGCAGAAGCAGAAATGCCAATCTGCGTCGCTTGCGAAACTGAATTGCCGTGGCTCGGAGACCACTGCGTCACCTGTGCAGTGCCGCTGGCCGCGGCGGGCCTGACCTGCGGCGAGTGCCTGCTAGAGCCGCCGGCGTTCGAACAGGTCGTTGTGCCGTGGCTGTATGGCTTCCCGGTCGACAGTTTGATTACGCGGTTTAAACACAACGCGAAATGGCCGTTTGGCCACCTGCTCGCCGACGTTCTCGGGCAATACCTGCAACATCGCTTCGAAGAGGATCTGCCGAGGCCGGATGTATTGTTGCCGGTGCCGCTGGCGAAACAGCGCTTGCGTCAACGAGGCTTCAATCAGGCGGCGATGCTGGCGCGATGGTTGAGCGCTTCGCTGGATTTGCCCTGCGAGGAACGGATGCTGCACAGGGTGCAAAACACCAGCGCCCAGCAGGATCTCGACGCCAAAGCGCGCAAACGTAATTTGCGTGCAGCGTTCAGTCTGGATCCTGACGCCAATGTCCAAGGCCGGCATCTGGCGTTGGTCGATGATGTGCTGACCACCGGCGCCACGGCCCAAGCGTTAGCCCGATTATTAATGAATGCCGGCGCCGCAAGAGTCGATGTCTACTGCCTGGCCCGCACGCCAAAACCCGGAACCTGAAACCAACACATAACCCCTGTAGGAGCTGCGGCACGCTGCGATCTTTTGATCTTCAAAAACAACATCAAAAGATCGCAGCGTGCCGCAGCTCCTACAAGGGATTGGGTTGGGCTTGACTCTCGCGTGGCAAGCAGCCAACTTCACTCCCCACCGCCACGGCTAAAAAGCACCCCTTCATGTCCATGCCTTCCCTGCTCTCCCAGCACATCGTCCGTCGTCCGCAGCGTATCGCCTTGCTGCAACACATCGCCGAACAAGGCTCGATCACCCGCGCCGCAAAAAGCGCCGGCCTGAGCTACAAAGCCGCGTGGGACGCCATTGATGAGCTGAACAATCTGGCGCAGAAACCGTTGGTTGAACGTGCCGTTGGTGGCAAGGGCGGCGGTGGCGCCAAGCTGTCCAGCGAAGGCGAACGCGTGCTGCGCCTGTATCAAAAGCTGCAAGCCTTGCAGGCGCAGGTGCTGGAAGCGGCGGAAGACGCCAGCGATCTCGATTTGCTCGGCCGATTGATGCTGAGAACCAGCGCGCGCAATCAGTTGCATGGCAAAGTCATCGCCATCGAAGCGCAGGGCCGCAATGACCTGATCCGCCTCGAACTGGCCGAAGGTCTGTGCCTCGACGCGCAGATCACCCACGACAGCACCGTGCACCTTGAGCTGCAAAACGGTACCGAAGTGGTCGCGCTGATCAAGGCCGGCTGGCTGGAATTGCTCACCGCTGAACAATCTGCAACGCCGGGACACAATCTCCTCACCGGCACCATCGAAGCGATTCTCGACGCCGAAGACGGCCCGAGTGAAGTGCGAATCTCCCTGCCTAACGGCCACACACTCTGCGCGCTGGCTGAGCCGATGGATCTGCGCACTCGTGGGCTGACCGTCGAACAACCGGTGCAGGTGCAGTTCTCGCCGTCGAATGTGTTGATCGGTACGCCGCTCTAAATCGAGCCTGCAACAAAAACGTCATAGACCCTGATTAAGGTGGCTGCCAAACCAAGCAGGGAGCCTGACGTGAGCCTATTAGAAGAAAACCAATCCACTGACCTGGAAAAAATGGTCGGCCTCAGCCGTCGCGGCTTCATCAGCGCCGGCGCGTTGTGCGGCGCGGCGATGTTCCTTGGCGGTAACCTGCTGAGCCGCAGCGTGCTGGCCGCCAGCGTCAGCGCCGGCAATAGCAGCCTGCTCGGTTTCGACAGCATTCCCGCCGCGACCAGCGACGTCATCAGCCTGCCCAAAGGCTATAAGTCTTCGGTGCTGATCAGTTGGGGCCAGCCGCTGAGCAAGAACGGCCCGGCCTTTGACCCGAGTGGCAACGGCAGCGCCGCCGCACAGGAAGTGCAGTTCGGCGACAACAACGACGGCATGAGCCTGTTCGCCTTCCCCGACGACAAAAACCGCGCGTTGATGGCGATCAACAACGAATACACCAACTATCGCTACCTCTACCCGCACGGCGGCATGCCGCAGTCGGCCGAAGAAGTGCGCAAGGCACTGGCCTGTGAAGGCGTGTCGGTGATTGAAGTGCAGCGCAAGAGTGGTCAGTGGCAGTTCGTTCAGGGCTCGCGCTACAACCGCCGAGTTCACGGCAACTCGCCGTTGCGCATTGGCGGCCCGGCGGCTGGTCACGAGTTGCTGAAAACCAGCGCCGACCCGAGCGGCAAAAAAGTCCTCGGCACCTTTCAGAATTGCGCCAACGGCAAAACGCCGTGGGGCACTTACCTGACCTGCGAAGAGAACTTCACCGACTGCTTCGGCAGCAGCAACGCCGAGCAGAAATTCGACGCTGCGCAAAAACGCTACGGCGTGGTCGCCACCAGCAAAGAGATCAACTGGCACCCGCACGATCCGCGCTTCGACATGGCGAAGAATCCCAACGAGCTCAACCGTCACGGCTGGGTGGTCGAGATCGATCCGTTCGATCCGCAATCTACACCGGTCAAACGCACCGCGCTGGGCCGCTTCAAACATGAAAACGCCGCACTGGCGGAAACCGCTGACGGCCACGCCGTGGTGTACATGGGCGACGACGAGCGCGGCGAGTTCATCTACAAATTCGTCAGCCGCGACAAGATCAACCACCGCAACGCCAAGGCCAATCGCGACATTCTCGATCACGGCACCTTGTACGTGGCCAAGTTCGACGCTGGCGACAGTAACCCCGATCACCCGAAGGGCCAAGGCCAGTGGATCGAACTGAGCCACGGCAAAAACGGCATCGACGCCAGCAGCGGTTTTGCCGATCAGGCCGAAGTGCTGATTCACGCGCGTCTCGCCGCCAGTGTCGTCGGTGCCACGCGCATGGATCGCCCGGAGTGGATCGTCGTCAGCCCCAAGGACGGCCAGGTTTATTGCACCCTGACCAACAACGCCAAACGTGGCGAAGACGGGCAACCGGTGGGCGGGCCGAACCCGCGTGAGAAGAATGTCTACGGGCAGATTCTACGCTGGCGCACCGACCGTGATGATCACGGCTCGAACACCTTCGCCTGGGATCTGTTTGTAGTCGCCGGCAATCCGGGTGTGCACGCCGGAACGCCGAAGGGCGGTTCGTCGAACATCACCCCGCAGAACATGTTCAACAGCCCCGATGGTTTGGGTTTTGACGATGCCGGGCGCTTGTGGATTCTGACTGACGGCGATTCGAGCAACGCCGGGGATTTTGCCGGAATGGGCAATAACCAGATGTTGTGCGCCGATCCTGTGACCGGTGAGATTCGCCGGTTTATGGTCGGGCCGATTGGTTGCGAGGTGACGGGGATCAGCTTCTCGCCGGATCAGAAGACGCTGTTTGTCGGGATTCAGCATCAGGGGGAGAACGGTGGGTCGACGTTCCCTGAGCATTTGCCGAATGGCAAACCGCGGTCGTCGGTGATGGCGATTACCCGTGAGGATGGCGGGATCGTCGGCGCCTGATAAACCGCTTTCGCGAGCAGGCTCGCTCCCACAGGGTCTGCAGTGTGCCAACTGTCTCATGCACACAGACGATCCAATGTGGGAGCGGGCTTGCTCGCGAAGAGGCCCTTCCAGACACCAACCCCCTAAGGGCCTGCCATCTGCGCTACCATGCTGGGCCGGACGCGGCAGCCTGCTGCGCGCAGGAGTCAGCATGGCCCACCCGTTTGAAACCCTCACACCCGATCTCGTGCTCGATGCCGTTGAAAGCATCGGCTTCCTCAGTGATGCGCGCATTCTGGCGCTCAACAGCTACGAGAACCGCGTCTATCAGGTCGGCATCGAAGACTCCGAACCGCTGATCGCCAAGTTCTACCGCCCGCAACGCTGGACCAACGAAGCCATCCTCGAAGAACACAAATTCACCTTCGAGCTGGCCGACGTCGACATCCCGGTGGTTGCACCCATGATCCACAACGGCGAAACCCTGCACGAACACGCCGGTTTCCGCTTCACCCTGTTTCCGCGTCGTGGCGGCCGGGCGCCGGAGCCGGGCAATCTTGATCAGCTGTATCGCCTCGGCCAGTTGCTCGGGCGGATTCACGCGGTCGGCGCGACCAAGCCGTTCGAACACCGTGAAGCGCTGGGCGTACAAAACTTCGGCCACGCCTCGCTGAACACTTTGCTCGAAGGCAATTTCATTCCGAAAAGTTTGCTGCCGGCTTATGAGTCGGTGGCCCGCGATCTGCTCAAGCGTGTCGAGGATGTCTACGCCGCGACGCCGCACCAAAACATCCGCATGCACGGCGATTGCCACCCCGGCAACATGATGTGCCGCGACGAGATGTTCCACATCGTCGATCTCGACGACTGCCGCATGGGCCCGGCGGTGCAGGACATCTGGATGATGCTCGCCGGCGACCGTCAGGAATGCCTCGGGCAGTTATCGGAATTGATGGATGGCTACAACGAGTTTCACGATTTCGACCCGCGCGAACTGGCGCTGATCGAACCGCTGCGCGCCTTGCGTCTGATGCACTACAGCGCGTGGCTGGCACGACGCTGGGATGACCCGGCGTTCCCGCACAGTTTCCCGTGGTTCGGCACCGAGCGTTATTGGGGCGATCAGGTGTTGGCGTTGCGCGAACAACTGTCGGCCCTCAATGAAGAGCCGCTGAAGTTGTTCTGACGCAGGAGAGGATCAGCGCGCCCACGGTGCCCGGCGCGAATCGTTGAGACCCAGCAGATAGCTGTCGCCACCCAACTGGCTCATCTGCTGGCGAATCCAGCCGGCGCGGCGCGACACGTAAGCGGTCGGATGGCTGGCGCTCCACACGCGCGGATTCGGCAGCACCGCCGCCAGATAACTCGCCTGCTGGCGCGACAGCGACTTGGCGCTCACACCGAAATGATGACGGGCGGCAGCTTCGGCGCCGAACACACCGTCATCCCACTCGACGCTGTTCAGGTACACCTCAAGAATCCGCTGCTTGGGCCAGAACACCTCGATCAACGCGGTGAACCAGGCTTCGAGGCCTTTGCGCAGATAACTGCGCCCTGCCCACAGAAACAGGTTTTTCGACACTTGCTGGCTCAAGGTGCTGGCGCCACGAATCGAGCCGCCGAGTTCGTTGTGCGCCAGTGCGGCCTGGATCGCGCTGAAATCAAAACCCCAGTGCTCCGGGAATTTCTGATCTTCACCGGCCATGACCGCGACTTTCAGATCGTCGGAGATCTCGTCCCACGGCTTCCACGTGCGTTGCAGATCAATAGGCTCGCCGTCGACCCACGACTCGACCTTGCGCTCGACCATCAGCGCCGTGCCCGGCGGCGGTACGAAACGAAAGATCAGCACCAGCACAATGCTGCCGCCCGCGAACCAGAGCAGGGCCTTCGTAAGACGACGGAAAATTGTACGCAGCATAGAGATGGCTTGGCCGAACCCGTGGAGCGGTCCATTATACAGACCCTGCCGATCGAGTCTGACTGGAGTTCTTCATGTTGCGTGGCTTTCTGCTGCTGGCCGCTTTCTTTGGTTTCACCGGTGTCGCGCTGGGCGCATTCGCCGCCCACGGCCTGAAAAACCGCCTGACGGCGGAATATCTGACGATTTTCCACACCGGCGTCACCTACCAACTGGTGCACACCCTGGCGTTGTTTGGCGTTGCGCTGCTGGCCACGCAGATTCAGGGCCGACTGGTCGCTTGGGCCGGCGTGTCCTTCACTGTCGGCATTCTGCTGTTCTCCGGCAGCCTGTACGTGCTGACCACCACCGGCATCAGCAAGCTCGGCATCATTACCCCGTTCGGTGGCCTGGCCTTCCTGATTGGCTGGCTGTGCCTGGGCCTCGCCGCGTGGCGCCTGACCTGACCTCCGGCCTTAACTGATCGGAAACCGCTCTCTGTATCTGATCGCAAACCGCTCCCTGTAGGAGCTGCCGCAGGCTGCGATCTTTTGATCTTGAAAAACAACATCAAAAGATCGCAGCCTGCGGCAGCTCCTACAGAGGCCTGGCCAATTCACCGGGGCAGCGGGTTTCAAGACGAATGGCTTGGGTCACCCTGTCTGATCGGGCTAGAATGCCAGCCCCTAAAAATGATGGCGGCATTGCGCATGCGCATTCAGTTGAACGGCGAATCCCTTGAACTGCCCGACGGTGAAACCGTTGCGGCCCTGATCACCCGTCTGGAACTGACCGGACGCCGGGTGGCAGTTGAACTCAATCTGGATATCGTCCCGCGCAGCCAGCATGCTGACACCACGCTCAACGACGGCGACAACGTCGAAGTCGTGCACGCCATCGGCGGCGGTTAGTCGCGCAAGGGCACAGAATTCTGCAAGACCCTCACTCCTAAAGAGGATTCCCCATGAGCATCGTTCGTAGCGACAAGCCTTTTGTGCTGGCCGGTCGTACTTACCAGTCGCGTTTGCTGGTCGGTACCGGCAAGTACCGTGACATGGAAGAAACCCGTCAGGCCATCGAAGCCTCGGGTGCCGAGATCGTCACCTTCGCCGTGCGCCGCACCAACCTCGGTCAGATCGAAGGCGAGCCGAACCTGCTCGACGTGTTGTCGCCGGAGCGCTACACCTTCCTGCCGAACACCGCCGGTTGCTATGACGCCATCGAAGCCGTGCGCACCTGCCGCCTGGCCCGTGAGCTGCTCGATGGCCACAACCTGGTGAAGCTGGAAGTGCTGGCTGACCAGAAGACCCTGTTCCCTAACGTCATCGAAACCCTCAAGGCTGCCGAAACGCTGGTCAAAGAAGGTTTTGACGTGATGGTTTACACCAGCGATGACCCGATCATCGCCCGCCAACTGGCGGAAATCGGCTGCATCGCGGTGATGCCGCTGGCCGGTCTGATCGGTTCCGGTCTGGGGATCTGCAACCCGTACAACCTGCAGATCATTCTCGAAGAAGCCAAAATTCCTGTGTTGGTCGATGCCGGTGTCGGCACTGCGTCCGACGCAACCATCGCGATGGAACTGGGTTGTGATGCGGTGCTGATGAACTCGGCCATCGCCCACGCTCAGCAGCCGGTGATGATGGCTGAAGCCATGAAACACGCCATCGTTGCAGGCCGTCTGGCCTACCTCGCTGGCCGTATGCCGAAAAAACTCTATGCCAGCGCCTCTTCGCCGCTGGATGGTCTGATCAAGTAAGAGCCATTGATGACTGAATCGAACGACACGCCTATCCAGCCGGAAGAAGGCGACGAGCGCCAACACCGCCGCATCAAGAGCTTCGTGATGCGTGCCGGGCGCATGACCGAAGGCCAGCAAAAAGGTCTGGATCAAGGCACCCCGCTGTTCGTGCTGCCGCTGGCCGACGCGCCGGTGGATTACGATCAAGTGTTCGGCCGTTCGGCGCCGCGCTCGCTGGAGATCGGTTTCGGCATGGGCCACTCGCTGCTGGAAATGGCGGCGGCGGCACCGGATCAGGATTTCATCGGCGTTGAAGTTCACCGTCCGGGTGTCGGCGCGCTGCTCAATGGCGTGCTGACGCAGGGCCTGACCAACCTGCGGGTCTACGATTGCGACGCGATTGAAGTGCTCAACCGCTGCATCGCCGACAACAGCCTCGATCGCCTGATGCTGTTCTTCCCGGATCCGTGGCACAAGAGCCGCCACCACAAGCGTCGTATTGTTCAGGCCTCGTTCGCTGAACTGGTACGCAGCAAGTTGAAAGTCGGCGGCATTCTGCACATGGCCACCGACTGGGAGCCGTACGCTGAATACATGCTGGAAGTGATGAACGTCGCCCCGGGCTACCGCAACCTCGCCGAAGACGGCAAGTGTGTACCGCGCCCGGCCGAACGCCCGATCACCAAGTTCGAACGCCGCGGCGAACGTCTTGGCCACGGCGTGTGGGACCTGAAGTTCGAAAAACTCGCTTAAGCATCACGCAATAGAACCTGTGGGAGCGAGCCTGCTCGCGAAAGCGGATGTTCATTCAACACTGATGTTGACTGACACACCGTATTCGCGAGCAGGCTCGCTCCCACAGTTGTTTTGGGGTGTTTGCGGAATCAGCGGCGGTCGGCGACTACGCCGATGAGGACGAGGACTACCAACAGCACTGGCGCCAGGCTGTAGTTGTTGAACTGGCTCAAGCCTTTGATCACCCACGGTGTCGCGTAGATCAGCGCCGCGCCGCTGCCGATCACGCACAGCAGCGCCATCAGCGGTACGCGCAAAGCGCCGGCGATGCTGCCCAGGCGTTGCTCGACCCAGCCTTTGAAGTCGGCGCCGAACAACACCAGCAGGCAACCCACCAGCGCCAGGGCGATTTCCGAGAGGTTGCTGCGGCTCCAGCGGGAGACGGTGGCGAGCAGGTCGAGTATCAAATCCATGGTTTTTCCTTAGGGCTGCCGTTGGGCGTTGGGCTCAGCTCAAAAATTTCTGCAGCAAATCGTTGAGGAACAATTGTCCGCGCTCGGTGGCCGCCAGACGTGACGGTTCGACCTGCAACAGACCACTTTGTTCTGCATCTGCCCGGGCCTCGGCGAGACTGTCGAGCGACAGCCCGGTGCGCTGCGGATAGAGCCGCGATTCGACGCCATCAGTCAGGCGCAACGCGTTCATCAAAAAGTCGAAGGGCAGCTCATCATTGCTCAGCGATTTCTCGCCAGCCTGAAAGTTTTTCGCCGGGTTCAGATAGTCCTTCGGCAGCCGCGTCTTCCACGTCCGCACGATGCGCCCGTCCGGATGACTCAACTTGCCATGCGCGCCCGCACCAATGCCGATGAAGTCGCCAAAACTCCAGTAATTGAGGTTATGCCGCGCCGGACGTCCGGCCTGCGCATAAGCCGAGACTTCGTATTGCGCGTAACCGTGCTCGGCCAACAGCGCCTGTCCGGCTTCTTGAATGTCCCACAGCGTGTCGTCTTCCGGCAGCACTGGCGGCTGATTCCAGAACACCGTGTTCGGCTCCAGCGTCAGTTGATACCAGGAGATGTGCGTCGGATTCAGTTCGATGGCCTGGCGCAGATCGCTCAAGGCATCGTCCAGCGACTGATCGGGCAAACCGTGCATCAAGTCGAGGTTGAAGTTATCGAAGCCAGCCTGCCGCGCCATCCCCGCCGCGCGCACCGCTTCGTCACCGTTGTGAATCCGACCCAGCGCCTTGAGTTTTTCCTGCTGGAAGCTCTGGATACCGATCGACAGACGATTGATCCCCAGCTTGCGGTACGCGACGAACTTCTCCTGCTCGAAGGTGCCCGGATTGGCTTCCAGGGTGATTTCGATGTCACCGGCAAACGGAATGCGCTGCTCGACGCCTTCGAGCAAACGCCCAAGCGCTTCAGCGCTGAACAGACTTGGCGTACCGCCACCGAAGAAAATCGACGTCAACTCACGACCATAAACCGCGTGCAGATCCTGATCGAGATCGGCCAGCAAGGCGTCGACGTATTCCTGCTCCGGCAACACCGGGCTGGCGGTGTGCGAGTTGAAATCGCAATACGGGCATTTACGCACACACCACGGGATGTGGATGTACAGCGACAAGGGCGGCAGCGTTGGCAGCGGCGCCCGAGGCGAAGAAGCGGCGCCGCCGACAATCAGCGACGACGCAGAAGAGTCACGGGTCATTTCAAGCCCAGACGCTGGCGCAGCAGATCCATTGCACGGGCGCGGTGGCTGATCTGGTTCTTGTCGGCCGGGCTCAGTTCGGCGCTGGACACATCACGCTCCGGCACCCAGAACAGCGGGTCATAACCGAAACCGTGCTCGCCGCTGGCAGCGGTCAGAATCCGTCCGTGCCACAAGCCTTCGCAGAGGATCGGCAACGGATCATCGGCATGACGCACCAGCGCCAGCACGCACACGAACTGCGCACCGCGCTCCGCTTCCGGCACGTCCTTCAAGGCGTCGAGCAGTTTGGCGTTGTTCGCCGCATCGCCCTTGCCGTCGGCATAACGCGCCGAATAGATGCCCGGCGCACCGCCAAGGAAATCCACCGCCAGACCGGAATCGTCGGCCAGCGCCGGTAGCCCGGAAATGCGTGCGGCATTGCGTGCCTTGAGGATCGCGTTCTCGACGAACGACAGACCGGTTTCTTCCGGCTCGACCTTGCTCCACTCGCCAATCGAGCGCAGTTGCACCGATTCGCCGAGCATGGCCTGAAGTTCTTTGAGTTTGCCGGCGTTATGGCTGGCCAGTACGAGCTGCTTGATGTTCATCATTCGCCGGGAAAGAGTTCTTGGTTGAAATTGATGGTGTTGATCTTGTCGCCGTTCTGCACCTTGATTTCAAAGGTGCGGGTTTCCTGTTGTTCCACCGGGTATTGGGCGATGTAGTACACCGCGCCCTGTTCGGTGACCTGACGGAAATTCAGCGGCACGCTCTTGCTGGTCAGGTCTTTGACTGTGCCGGTGACGCTGGCGATCAGCGGTTTGCCGTCCTTGATCACCGAGACATTGATCACGCCCTGATTCTTGCTGCGGATCAGCTCCGCGGCTTTGGCGATGTCCGGTTGCAGGTACGTCGAGTTGAAAGTGTTGTAGTGCACCGTCACGTCGCCAAAGGTTTCCTGACGCTCGCCTTTGATGACGTCGGCCGCCATAGCGCTGGCGCTCAGGCAGGCAGTCAATAACAACAACGCTAAACGACCCATGATCGTGCTCCTCGAAATGGCGTGGCTCAGACCGCGACCTTGTGGTCGGCAAGCACCGGGCTGCTGACGCGGTAGATACCAATCTCACCTAATAGATTAGGCCATAGCTTACTGGCCCACCCGTGACGGTGCTGTTGATCCACGGCAAGCCGATCAATGACCTTCGCGTCACGTTCGCGGCAAAGTGCCTCAAAGTCTTCGAAGGTGCAGAAGTGGATGTTCGGCGTGTTGTACCAGGTGTACGGCAGAAATTCCGAAACCGGCATGCGCCCCTTGCTCGCCAGATACCAGCGGCAGCGCCAGTGGCCGAAGTTCGGGAAGGTGATGATGCACTGACGGCCGACCCGCAGCATTTCGTCGAGGATCTTGTCCGGGTAGTGCACGGCTTGCAGGGCCTGGGTCATGACGACGATGTCAAAACTGTTGCTGGCGAAGTTGCCCAGGCCCTTGTCCAGATCCTGCTCGATGACGTTGACGCCTTTCGCCACGCATTGGGCGATGTTGTCGGCGTCGTTTTCCAGGCCATAACCGGTGACGTTCTTGTTGTCGCGCAGCCAGGTCAGCAGTTCGCCGTCACCGCAACCGAGGTCGAGGACGCGGCTGCCGGCGGGGATCCATTCCTGGATGATTTCCAGATCAGCTCTCATGGCTTTCTCACAACGTGATGCGGTTCATGTAATTGCCGAACGCCTGCAAGTAGCGCGGGATCGGAATCAGGAAGGCGTCGTGGCCCTGCGGTGCGTCGATTTCCAGATAGCTGACGTCTTTGCGCGCCGCCATCAGCGCATCCACCAGCTCACGCGAACGCGCCGGGGAGAAACGCCAGTCGGTGGTGAACGACATCACGCAAAATTTGGCCGTGGCGGTTTCGAAGGTTTTCGCCAGATCATCGTCGAAGTTCGCCGCCGGATCGAAGTAATCCAGCGCCTTGGTCATCAACAGATAGGTGTTGGCATCGAAGCGTCCGGAGAATTCTTCGCCCTGATAACGCAGGTAGCTTTCGACCTGAAACTCGACACTGTGGAAGTCGTAGTTAAGCTTCTCGCTCTTCAGGCCACGGCCGAATTTCTCGCCCATCGAATCGTCGGACAGGTACGTGATGTGCCCGACCATGCGCGCCAGCATCAAGCCGCGCTTGGGGATCACGCCCGCTTCCTGGAACGAACCGCCGTGGAATTCCGGATCCGTGAGGATCGCCTGACGCGCGACTTCGTTGAAGGCAATGTTCTGCGCCGACAGCTTCGGTGCCGAGGCGATGGCCAGGCAGTGACGCACGCGATCTGGATAGGTGATCGTCCATTGCAGCGCCTGCATGCCGCCGAGGCTGCCGCCAATCACCGCCGCCCACTGGCCGATGCCGAGCAGGTCAGCGAGACGCGCCTGGCTGTGCACCCAGTCTTCCACGGTGAGTACCGGGAAGTCGGCACCGAACGGTTTGCCGGTCTCCGGGTTGATGCTGCTCGGGCCGGTGGAGCCGTTGCAGCCGCCGAGGTTGTTCAGGCTGACCACGAAGAATTTATTGGTGTCGATCGGTTTGCCGGGGCCGATGCAGCTGTCCCACCAACCGGGTTTACGGTCGTCGACGCTGTGATAGCCAGCGGCGTGGTGGTGGCCGGACAGGGCGTGGCAAATCAGTACGGCGTTGCTCGCTTGCGCGTTCAGCGTGCCGTAGGTTTCGTAGATCAGGTCATAGGCGGCCAGCGAACGGCCACAGGCCAGTGCCAGCGGTTCGCTGAAGTGCGCGGTTTGCGGCGTCACCAGACCAACAGAATCGGGGGGAAAGGCAGTTGGCATCGACCCTGCTCTCGTTGAAATGAGGCGTAAGTCTAAAGACCGGGGGGGTTAGCGGCAAGCAACTACCTGCGCTCGTTCCCACGCTCTGCGTGGGAATGCCTCATTGGACGCTCCGCGTCCGCTTCGGCGGGGGACGCGGAGCGTCCCGGGATGCATTCCCACGCGGAGCGTGGGAACGATCAGCGCACCAGGTCAGGCAAATCCGGCAACTTCTTCGGCGAGCAAATCTTCACTCGCTTCTGCCGGTTCAACTCGCCGCTGAGCAAACTCACCTGACTCTTCGAAACCCCAAACGCCTTGGCCAGAAAGCCCATCAGATAAGCATTGGCCTTGCCCTCGACCGGCGGCGCGGTCAGGCGAATCTTCAAACGATCACCGTGCAGCCCGGCGAAATCATCGCTTCGGGCTGCCGGTTGCAGGTGACACTCGAGGATCAAGTCGTCACCGTCCCATCGAAACCAGCTCACATCAGCAGACGGAGGATTTCCGGCATCATCGTCATCGCCGCCAGATTGTTGATCACCAGCATGTCGATCAGCTTCAGCGCGAGGAAGGCGAAGATCGGCGACAGATCCAGACCGCCAAGGTTTGGCAGGATTTTGCGGAACGGCGCCAATGCCGGCTCGCAGATCTGATTAACCAGCTCAGCACCCGGATTGTGGCTGCCCGGTGCGACCCACGACAGAATCACGCTGATGATCAGGGCGAAGAAGAAGATCTTCAGGAACAGCGCGGTCACGCCGATCAGCGACCAGATAAACAGTTGCAGCGGGTTGCCAGTGGTGCCGTACGTCAGCAGCAGGGTCAGCGCCATCAGCGCCAGTTGCACCAGAATTGCCAATACCAGCGAGGACATGTCCAGACCGAAAACGCTCGGAATGATCCGGCGCAGGGGTTTGAGCAGAGGCTGGGTCGCTTTGACGATGAACTGGCACAGCGGGTTGTAGAAATTCGCCCGCACCAGTTGCAGCACGAAACGCAGCAGCACGATCAGCAGGTACAGACTGCCGAGGGTTTGCAGCACGTAAACCGCTGCAGTGTTCAATCCAATCATGTAAGGCTCCTTATTTGCCCAGTTGTTCGGCCATTTCGGCCGAGCGGTGCGCGGCGGCGCCGAGTGCGGTTTCGACCAGGGCTTCGAAGCCATTGGCCTGGAAAGATTTGATGGCAGCTTCTGTGGTGCCATTTGGCGAGGTCACCCGGCGACGCAGTTCGGCGGCGTCGACATCGCTTGCGACGGCCATGTGCGCGGCGCCCAATGCCGTTTGCAGCGTCAGTTGTTCAGCAACTTCCTTCGGCAGACCGAGTTTGACGCCGGCAGCGGTCATCGCTTCGATCAGCAGGAAGAAGTACGCCGGGCCGGAGCCGGACACTGCCGTCACCGCATCCAGTTGCTGTTCTTCGTTCAGCCACAGCGCGATGCCGACGGCGGACAGCAGCTCTTCAGCCTGCTGACGCTGCTCGGCAGTCACTTCGCTGGTCGCGTACAAACCGCTGACGCCCTGACGCAGCAGCGCCGGGGTGTTCGGCATGCAGCGCACGATCGGCTGCTCGCCCAACCAAGCGGTCATGCTCGCGCAGGTGATGCCGGCGGCAATCGACACCACCAGTTGATTCGGTTTCAGGCTCGGGCGAATCGCTTCGCACACGGTTTTCATGGCTTGCGGCTTGACCGCCAGCACGATCACGTCGACGCCGTCGATGGCTTGAGCGTTGTCGGCAAACGTTTCGATGCCGTGCTCAGCGCTGACCTTGGCGCGGGTTTCTTCGCCCGGATCGCTGGCACGGATGTGTGCAGCGTCCAGACCTTTGGCGCGCAGGCCGCCGATCAAACTGGCCGCCATGTTGCCCGCACCGATAAACGCAATACGTGTGTTGCTCATGTGTGGTCCTTATCTGGAAACGTTCAAGATTGGGAATAGTCGCGGGCGCCAAACAGGGCCGTACCGATACGCACCCAAGTGGCGCCTTGGGCGATGGCCGACTCAAGGTCGTGGCTCATGCCCATGGAAAGTGTGTCGAGCGGCAGATCAAGGCTCGCCTGTAATTTCTGCACGGCGGCGAAGGACGCGTCTTGCTCGGCGCGGTCGTCGGTCGGCTCGGGAATCGCCATCAAACCGCGCAGTTTCAGGCGCGGCAATGCGCTGATGGCCGCGGCCAATGCCGGCAGATCGTCAGGCGTGCAGCCGGATTTACTCGCCTCACCGCTGACGTTGACCTGAATGCAGATGTTCAGCGGCGGCAACTCGGCCGGGCGTTGTTCGGACAGACGTTGAGCGATTTTCAGGCGATCCACGGAGTGCACCCAGTCGAAATGCTCGGCAATCGCGCGAGTCTTGTTCGATTGAATGGGGCCGATGAAGTGCCAGATCAAGGGCAGGTCAGCCAGTTCGAGCTGTTTGCTCAAGGCTTCCTGCAGATAGTTCTCACCAAAGTCGCGCAGGCCGGCGGCATACGCTTCGCGCAGGGCCTCGGCGGGTTTGGTCTTGCTCACGGCGAGCAACTGGACGCTGTTTTCAGGACGGTGTGCGGCTTGGGTCGCGGTCTGGATGCGCGAACCAACGTGGGAAATGTTGTCTGCTATCGTGGACATCAAGAGGCGCCAGCGGTCTGAAGGTTCGCGGCATTCTACTGGAATTGAGGAACGCTATGGATATCACTGAACTGCTGGCCTTCAGCGCCAAACAAGGCGCGTCCGACCTGCACCTGTCGGCCGGTCTGCCGCCGATGATCCGCGTCGACGGCGATGTGCGGCGGATCAATCTGCCGCCGCTGGATCACAAGCAAGTGCACGAGTTGATCTACGACATCATGAACGACACCCAGCGGGTCGACTTCGAGAAACATCTGGAAACCGACTTTTCCTTCGAAGTCCCCGGCGTGGCGCGCTTTCGGGTCAATGCCTTCAACCAGAACCGTGGCGCCGGCGCCGTATTCCGTACCATTCCGTCAAAAGTGTTGAGCATGGACGACCTCGCCATGGGCGATGTTTTCCGCAAGATCACCGATGCCCCGCGCGGGCTGGTGCTGGTCACCGGGCCGACCGGTTCGGGCAAGTCGACCACGCTGGCGGCAATGATCGATTACCTCAACAACCATCGCCATCACCACATCCTGACCATCGAAGACCCGATCGAATTCGTTCACGAATCGCGCAAATGTTTGATCAATCAGCGCGAAGTCCACCGCGATACGCGCAGTTTCGCCACGGCATTACGCTCAGCGTTAAGGGAAGACCCGGACGTGATTCTCGTCGGTGAGATGCGCGACCTGGAAACCATTCGCCTGGCGCTGACCGCTGCTGAAACCGGGCATCTGGTGTTCGGCACCCTGCACACCACGTCGGCGGCGAAAACCATCGACCGTGTGGTGGACGTGTTCCCCGGTGACGAGAAATCGATGGTGCGTTCGATGCTCTCGGAGTCGTTGCTGGCGGTGGTCTCACAGACGCTGATCAAGAAGATCGGCGGCGGCCGGGTCGCGGCGCACGAGATCATGCTTGGTACATCGGCGATCCGTAATCTGATCCGCGAAGACAAAGTCGCGCAGATGTATTCGGCGATTCAGACCGGTGGCTCGCTGGGCATGCAGACCCTCGACATGTGCCTGAAAGATTTGGTGAGCAAAGGCTTGATCAGCCGCGAGCATGCGCGGGAGAAAGCGCGGACGCCGGATAATATCTGATCGCTTTTATTCAGCCTCCCCGGTGGAGGCTCAATCCTTCGTTCACACATTCCTGACCAATCAGCTACGGCATTCGCTGGCAAACCTCCTTACAATCCCCTCCTTTGTTAGCTGCCTAAGCAAGGATTCTGCATGCAAGCTGCCAACCCGCGTCGCGGGTACATTCTGGGCCTCACGGCCTACATCATTTGGGGCCTGTTCCCGATCTATTTCAAAGCCATCGCCGAAGTACCAGCAGTCGAGATCATCATCCATCGGGTGCTGTGGTCGGCACTGTTCGGCGCGTTGCTGCTGATGGTGTGGAAACACCCGGGCTGGTTGCGCGAGTTGCTCGACAATCCCAAACGTCTGGCGATTCTGGCCTTGAGCGGCACGCTGATCGCGGCCAACTGGCTGACGTATGTGTGGTCGGTGAACAACGGACGCATGCTGGAAGCGAGCCTCGGTTATTACATCAACCCGCTGGTCAACGTGCTGCTGGGGATGATGATTCTCGGCGAACGACTGCGGCGGATGCAGTGGATTGCGGTTGGGCTGGCCGCGGTGGGTGTGGCGCAGCAGGTCTGGCAGGTCGGCAGTCTGCCGTGGGTGTCGCTGGTGCTGGCGCTGACCTTCGGTTTCTACGGACTGATCCGCAAACAGGCGCCAGTCAAGGCGTTGCCGGGTCTGGTGGTGGAAACCTGGATGCTGGTGCCGATTGCCATCGCCTGGCTGCTGTTCAACCAGACCGCGACCAGCGCGCAACCCGAGTTCTGGACAACCTCGCAAGCCTGGTGGCTAGTCGCCGCCGGCCCGGTGACGCTGGTGCCGCTGGTGTGTTTCAACGCAGCCGCGCGGCATTTGCCCTACACCACGCTGGGCTTCCTGCAATACCTCGCGCCGACGCTGGTGCTGCTGCAAGCGGTGCTGCTGTTTGGCGAGCACTTGTCGTCCAGCACGCTGGTCGCGTTCATGTTTATTTGGGCCGGTCTGGCGGTGTACAGCGTCGATGCGTGGATAAGTTTGCGCCGGCGCAGCTGATCAAAAAACACACAAACCTCCGCAGGCCACGGTTCTCGTGGCCTGCAACGTTCCGTCCAAAGGTTATCCACAGCGTGATCCCCGCCGTTTGTGTGCAAGTCACTGAATGCTGGCGGTTTTTTGATCAACTCCAGCAAAGCCACGGCGGGCGTGGCGTTGCGCGCAGTCTCTACAGGTTATCCACAGGCAGGTGCACGTTAAAACTGGATAACCTGATTGGCGTTTAAAGGTCTGTGCGTAACACCAGTTCGACCATCAAGTCATCGGCCAGGGTTTCCAGGCGTGACTGCAACACGTCGAGCGACAAGGTTAACGGCACGGCGAGAATCGCTTCGGCGTGGAACAGTGGCTCGCTGCTCATCGGCGCCGGACGTACTTCGGTCACCAGCCGTTCGAGGTTCACGCCCTGCTCGCTGAGCAAACGGGTGATGTCGCGCACGATCCCCGGCCGATCGTTGCCGACCAGGTCCATGGCGATCGGTTTCCAGGTGCAGGATTGTTCGATACCACTCTCAGCGATCAACACGCGAATGCCGTGAGTCGACAATGCTTGTAGGGCATCGACCAATTCGTCGTAAGCCTCTGCCGGCACGCCCACCCGCAAAATCCCGGCAAACTGCCCGGCCATCCGCGACATGCGACTTTCCAGCCAGTTACCGCCGTGCTCGGCAATGCATTGGGCAATGCGCTCGACCTGCCCGGGCTTGTCCGGGGCGAAAACGGTGAGTACGAGATGATCCATGGCGCCGCCCTCTTGTCATGACTGTTGTTATAGAAGGGGAAGTATAGGCAAGGGCGTTGATTCAGCCTGACCCGACCTGCCGTGCTGGAAAACTGTGCCTGGGTTTGGGTTTAGGTTTGGGTTTGGATTTGGATTTGGATTTGGATTTAGGCATGAACCTGTGGCGAGGGGATTTATCCCCGTCCGGCTGCGCAGCAGTCGTAAATCCTGCCAACTCGGTTTACCTGCCAAGAACGCAGGGGGCGGCTTCGCCACCCAACGGGGATAAATCCCCTCGCCACAATTGACCCCACCACCAAGCCCTATGTGACAGATGCCATAGCAGCCAAATAGTATTTATGTGTACAACTTTTGATATTTAGCTGGAACAATCCAATGGTTTTTTGAGAACATCCCGTTCCGCGATGTGACCGCAATGCGACATGAGGTCGCAGAACGACGTAATTAGTCTGATTTTCACAAGCGCAACTCATCATGTAGTATGCCGCAGCGCGCACTACATAACGCTGAACCGATGTCTGCCCGAAGCCTGTTCGCAACCCTGAAAGCCCCGTCAGCAAGGCCCCAAGCCGTTGATTGGTCCCAGCCCAGCCGCCAGCAATGGCATGTACTGGTCGGCAGGTTTGTGGTTTAAATGGCCCAGAGGCTTCATTGTCAAAATTGAAGAGCTGAAAAGCGAAATAGCTGAGCAGAGTGAGGCAAGCAATGACTGAACACGTTCAAGTCGGTGGCCTGCAGGTCGCCAAAGTCCTGTTCGACTTCGTGAACAACGAAGCCATTCCCGGTACCGGCCTCACCGCCGAAAAATTCTGGGAAGGTGCTGACAAGGTCATTCATGACCTGGCGCCGAAGAACAAAGCCCTACTCGCCAAACGCGATGACTTCCAGGCTCGTATTGACGCCTGGCATCAGGAACGCAACGGTCAGGCGCACGACGCCGTGGCCTACAAAGCCTTCCTGCAAGAAATCGGTTATCTGCTGCCAGAAGCGGCTGATTTCCAGGCAACGACGCAAAACGTCGATGATGAAATCGCCCGTACCGCCGGCCCGCAACTAGTTGTGCCGGTGATGAACGCTCGCTTCGCTCTCAATGCTTCGAACGCCCGCTGGGGTTCGCTGTATGACGCCCTTTACGGCACCGACGCGATCAGCGAAGAAGGTGGCGCAGAAAAAGGCAAAGGCTACAACAAGGTGCGTGGCGACAAAGTCATCGCCTTCGCCCGTGCGTTCCTCGACGAAGCCGCGCCATTGGCTGCTGGCTCCCACGTTGATTCGACCGGCTACAAAATCGCCGACGGCAAACTCGTGGTCACCCTCAAGGGCGGCAGCAACAGTGGCTTGCGCGACGATGCACAACTGATCGGTTTCCAGGGCGACGCCAACGCGCCAATCGCGATCCTGCTGAAACACAACGGTCTGCATTTCGAAATCCAGGTCGACGCTACTACCCCGGTTGGCCAGACCGACCCGGCCGGCGTCAAAGACATCCTGATGGAAGCGGCGCTGACCACCATCATGGACTGCGAAGACTCCGTGGCCGCCGTCGATGCTGACGACAAAGTGGTGATCTACCGCAACTGGCTCGGCCTGATGAAGGGCGACCTGTCGGAATCCGTGTCCAAGGGCGGTCAGACTTTCACCCGCACCATGAACCCGGATCGCACCTACGCCGCGCCAAATGGCGGTGAAGTGACGCTGCACGGTCGTTCGCTGTTGTTCGTGCGTAACGTTGGTCACCTGATGACCATCGACGCGATCCTCGACAAAGACGGTAACGAAGTGCCGGAAGGCATCCTCGACGGTCTCGTAACTTGCCTCGCGGCGATGCACAACCTCAACGGCAACACCTTGCGTCGCAACACCCGCACCGGCTCGGTCTACATCGTTAAACCGAAGATGCACGGCCCGGAAGAAGCGGCGTTCACCAACGAGCTGTTCGGTCGCATCGAAGACGTGCTCGGTTTGAAACGCAACACGCTGAAAGTCGGGATCATGGACGAGGAGCGCCGCACAACGGTCAACCTCAAGGCCTGTATCCAGGCGGCCAGCGAGCGCGTGGTGTTCATCAACACCGGTTTCCTCGACCGCACCGGCGACGAAATCCACACCTCCATGGAAGCCGGCCCGGTTGTGCGCAAGGCCGACATGAAGGCTGAGAAGTGGATCGGCGCCTACGAAAACTGGAACGTCGATATCGGTCTGAGCACCGGCCTGCAAGGTCGTGCGCAAATCGGTAAAGGCATGTGGGCGATGCCCGACCTGATGGCCGCGATGCTTGAGCAGAAAATCGCGCACCCATTGGCTGGCGCCAACACCGCTTGGGTGCCATCGCCGACTGCCGCTGCACTGCACGCGCTGCACTACCACAAGGTCGACGTGTTCGCCCGTCAGGCCGAACTGGCCAAACGTGCTCGCGCGTCGGTCGACGACATCCTGACCATCCCGCTGGCGGTCAACCCGAACTGGACGCCAGAGCAGATCAAGAACGAACTGGACAACAATTCCCAGGGCATTCTTGGTTACGTGGTGCGCTGGATCGACCAGGGCGTGGGTTGCTCGAAAGTGCCGGACATCAATGACGTCGGCCTGATGGAAGACCGTGCCACGCTGCGTATCTCCAGCCAGCACATCGCCAACTGGCTGCGCCACGGCGTGGTGACCGAAGCGCAAGTGATGGAAAGCCTCAAGCGCATGGCGCCAGTGGTTGACCGTCAAAACGCCAACGACCCGCTGTACCGTCCGCTGGCCCCGAACTTCGACAGCAACATCGCCTTCCAGGCGGCGGTCGAACTGGTGGTCGAAGGCACCAAGCAGCCGAACGGTTACACCGAGCCGGTATTGCACCGTCGTCGTCGCGAGTTCAAGGCAGCTAACGGCCTGTAAATTTGCGCTGATGTGAAAAAGCCCTGATCGAAAGATCAGGGCTTTTTTATTGGACGCAGAATCAAAAGATCGCAGCCTTCGGCAGCTCCTACAGAGATTTCGTGTAGGAGCTGCCGAAGGCTGCGATCTTTTGATCTTTAATACGTCAAGGCTCAATCCCCAATTCGCGCTTCACCAGCGCCAGCAACTGCGTCGTATCAATCGGCTTGAGCAGAAAATCCACCACGCTCAAATGCATCGCCGCAATCGCGTCCTTCACATCGGCATCGCCCGAGACAATGATGATCGGCATCGCCGCCCGCACCGACTCGCGCACTTGCCGAATCAAGTCCAGCCCATCGACATTGCCCATGCGCAGATCGGTAATCACCAGGCCAATCGAAGGCTTTTCAGCGAGCATCTTCAACGCCGTCTCACCACTCGCCGCGGTCATGCAGCGAATGCCGTCCAACGCGAGAATCTCCGACAGCAGCTCCCGGGCGTCTTTGTCGTCATCGACGATCAGCACACGCTGCGGCGGCAGGTCGGGTTCGAGCATCACTGCGCTGAGCGCTTCTCGCTCGGCGTCGCTCAAAATATCGTGGTCGGACATGGCGTTCTCTAAGTATTCAAATCAATCCCTTGGCAAGTGGTCAGACAGCGCTGGGCAGAGCTTCAATGTGCACTTCGTCGGATTTTTTTCCAAGGGGGTAACCGAGGGAATTTCCGACTGTTTGCGTAGGGCATCTCCGAAACTTCGCCAATGGTGGCAAAACCTAGACTTACGTCCAATGGGCACCCTGTCCGTAGGGGTCGACCATGGCCATAACGATCCGACAACAACAATTCGAAAAAGACTGCGGTAATGGTTATGAGTAAAGCGGACGCCTTCACCCAGGCAGGGAAAACCGCGGTATTGCAGAACATTCAGGGCACCCTGCAATTCCTCCAGCGCTTCCCGCCCTTCAATCAGATGGAACACGCCCACCTTGCTTATCTGGTGGAGCAATGTCAGCTGCGGTTTTACGCTCAGGGCGAGAGCATCATCAAACCCACTGACGGCCCGGTTGAACACTTCCATATCGTCAAGCAGGGCCGGGTGGTCGGCGAACGCCAGCACATCACCAAACCCGGCACCGAGACCACGTTTGAAATCACCACCGGCGAGTGTTTTCCGCTGGCCGCCCTGCTCGGCGAACGCGCGACGCGCACCGAGCATCTGGCCGGCGAAGATACCTTCTGCCTGCAACTGAACAAACTGGCGTTCATCAAACTGTTCGCCCTCTCCAACGCCTTCCGTGATTTCGCCTTGCGCGGGGTCAGCAGCCTGCTCGATCAGGTCAATCAGCAAGTGCAGCAAAAAGCCGTGGAAACCCTCGGCACGCAGTACTCGCTGAACACCCGACTGGGCGAACTGGCAATGCGTCACCCGGTGACGTGCAGCCCGGACACGCCACTGCGCGAAGCGGTGAAGCTGATGCACGAGCAACAGGTCGGTAGCATCGTCGCCGTAGACGAAAACAAGGCACCGCTGGGGATTTTCACCCTGCGCGACTTGCGCCATGTCGTGGCCGAAGGCGTCGGTGATTTCAGCGATGCCATCGAGCGCCACATGACCCGCGCGCCCTTCTATCTCTCGCCGGATCACAGTGCGTTCGATGCGGCGATTGCCATGACCGAACGGCACATCGCCCACGTTTGTCTGGTCAAGGATCAGCGCTTGTGCGGCGTGGTTTCCGAGCGCGATCTGTTTTCTCTGCAACGGGTCGATCTGGTGCATCTGGCGCGGACGATTCGCAGCGCGCAACGGGTCGAACAACTGGTGACCCTGCGCGGCGAAATCGGCCAACTGGTCGAACGCATGCTCGCCCACGGCGCCTCATCGACGCAGATCACCCACATCATCACCCTGCTCAACGACCACACCGTGTGCCGGGTGATCGAGCTGACCCTCGCAGAAAAAGGCGACCCCGGCGTGCCCTTCAGTTGGCTGTGTTTCGGCAGCGAAGGCCGCCGCGAGCAGACGCTGCACACCGATCAGGACAACGGCATTTTGTTCGACGCTCGCGATGCTGCGCACGCCGCAGAGATTCGCGGCAAGCTACTGCCGATTGCCCAGCAGATCAACCAGAGCCTGGCGCAGTGCGGCTTCACCCTGTGCAAAGGCAACATCATGGCCGGCAACCCCGAGCTGTGTTTGTCGCGGGCGGAATGGGCGCGGCGCTTTGCGGCGTTTATTCGCGAGGCGACGCCGGAAAACCTGTTGGGGTCGAGTATTTATTTCGATCTGCGCGTGGTCTGGGGCGATGAAATAGGCTGCGAACAACTGCGCCGGGGCATTCTTGATCAGGTCGGCGACAACCGTTTGTTTCAGCGCATGATGGCCGAGAACGCCTTGCGCAATCGTCCGCCGGTGGGGCGTTTCCGTGAGTTCGTATTGGCGCGCAAGAACGGCGAGAAAGCCACGCTGGACTTGAAGGTTCAGGGGCTGACGCCGTTTGTGGATGGCGCGCGATTGCTGGCGCTGGCCAACGGTATCGACGCCAACAACACCCTCGAACGCTTCCGTCAGTTGGTCGATAAAGAAGTCATCGAACGGCTGGACGGCGCGGCGTATGAAGAGGCGTATCACTTCATTCAGCAAACGCGCATGCAACAGCATCAGTTGCAGACGCGCGAGAATTTGCCGTACTCCAACCGCGTCGATCCCGACAGCCTCAATCATCTCGACCGGCGCATCCTCCGCGAATCCCTGCGTCAGGCGCAGCGCCTGCAAAGCAGCCTGACGTTGCGGTATCAGCTATGAGTCTGTTTTCGTGGCTGCGCCCGGCGAGTCCGGTGGTGCCGGCGGATTTTCAGCAGCGACTGGCGAAGCTGCCGGCTATCACTGAACTGCGCGAATGCACCCTGCGCGAACAACGCTGGGTGGTGCTGGATCTGGAAACCACCGGGCTCAATCTGAACAAGGATCGCGTGTTGTCGATTGGTGCGGTGGTGATCGAGGATGGCGCGATCGACTTCAGTCAGCAATTTGAGCGCACCTTGCAGTGCCGGGAGTTGAAGCTTAGCCCCAGTGTGTTGATTCATGGGCTGGGGCCGAATGCGATTGCTGCCGGTAGTGAGCCGGCTGAGGCGTTGCTGGAATTGCTGGAGTTTATGGGTGACAGCCCGGTGTTGGCGTTTCATGCGCCGTTTGATCAGCACATGCTCGGGCGTGCGGTGAAGGAGCATTTGGGGCACAAGTTGCAGCATGTGTTTGTGGATGTCGCTGATATCGCGCCGCTGGTGTGTCCGCAGGCGCAGATCCGTGAGGCGGGGCTGGATGAGTGGATCGAGTGGTTTCGGCTGGAGGTGTTTGAACGGCATAACGCGAGCGCCGATGCGCTGGCCACGGCGGAGTTGGCGTTGATTCTGTTTAGCCGGGCGCGGGGGCAGCAGATTCATAGTCCGCTAAACCTTCAGCAGCGGTTGAGCCAGTGGAAGCGTCGCCAGCAGGTGCCGTCCTTTTAGATTTTCAGCGCCTGTTCTGGCCTCTTCGCGAGCAAGCCCGCTCCCACAGGTTCTGCGCCGAAAGACGCTCCCTGTAGGAGCTGCCGAAGGCTGCGATCTTTTGACCTTGATCTTCAAAAACAAGATCAAAAGATCGCAGCCTTCGGCAGCTCCTACGGGTTAACCAAGCACATGATCTGACCAGTGGCCAATTGCTAACCATTCCCACCTCTGCGAGAATCGCGAACAATTCGCGTTAGTTAATATTTCCCAATCGGTGATATTCGGTGCCTGCAGCCCAAAGCCCTCACAGTGAACTCGTTGGTGCGATGTATCGCGACCATCGCGGTTGGCTATTGACGTGGCTGCGGCGCAATGTGGCCTGCCCGCAACGGGCCGAAGATCTGAGTCAGGACACCTTCGTACGCCTGCTCGGTCGTGATGAGTTGCTGACACCCCGCGAACCGCGAGCTTTTCTGGTGGCGATCGCCAAAGGCCTGCTGTTTGATTACTTCCGCCGCGCCGCGCTGGAACAGGCTTACCTCACCGAATTGATGCTGATCCCCGAAGGCGAACAACCGTCGGTGGAAGAACAGCAATTGATCCTCGAAGACCTCAAGGCCATCGACCGCTTGCTCGGCAAACTGTCGACCAAGGCTCGCGCTGCCTTCCTTTATAACCGCCTCGACGGCCTCGGGCATGCCGAGATCGCCGAGAAGCTCGGCGTTTCGGTGCCGCGTGTGCGCCAGTACCTCGCGCAAGGTATTCGTCAGTGCTACATCGCCCTGTACGGTGAGCCGACGTGAGCCCGGCCAGTTCCAGACCGGTTCAGGCCCACGTGCTGGACGCGGCGATTGCCTGGCAGTTGACCCTCGATTCCAGCAGTCCGCTGGAGCGCGAAGAATTCGCCAAGTGGCACGCGGCCAATGAAGAACACGCCCGGGCCTGGCGCCAGTTGGGCATGCTTGATCAGCGTTTCAGCGTGGCCAAAGGCCCGGCCCGCAGCGCTCTGCTGCAATCCCGGGAAAGCATTCGTCGCCGGGTGCGCAAGTTGGGCAGTGGTCTGGCGAGCGTTGTGGTGGTCGTCGGCGTGGCGCTGTTTGCTGGCGAACGTTATCTGCCGCTGGATTACTGGCTCGCCGATCAGCGCACCGCCACCGGTGAACAGCGCATCGTGCGTCTGTCCGATGGCACCGTACTCAATCTCAATACCCACAGCGCGGTTGACGTGCGATTCGATGACAAGCGCCGACTGATCGTTCTGCAGGAAGGCGAAATCCTCGTTGAAACCGGTCACGGCGATGCGCGGCCCTTCATCGTCGAAACCCGTGAAGGCAGCATGCGTGCGTTGGGCACGCGGTTTTTGGTCAAGCGAGAAGACGAAGGCACGCGCCTGAGCGTGTTGCAGTCGGCTGTCGCGGCGCATCCGCAATCGAATCCGCAAGAGCAGATCCTCCACGAAGGCCAGCAGGTATTTATGCGCAGTGATGGGCTCGACGCGATTGTCGCCCTCAACCCCGGCGCCGATGCCTGGACGCGCGGCATGTTGGTGGTGGACAACGCACGGCTGGGCGATCTGGTGCATGAGCTTGGGCGTTATCGTCGCGGGCATCTGGGTGTGGCGCCGGAAGTGGCGGATTTGCGCATTACTGGCAGCTTTCCGCTGCATGACACCGATAAGGCCTTGAGCGCGCTGCTGCCGACGTTGCCGGTGCAGATTGAGCAGCACACGCCTTATTGGGTGACCGTCGCGAAGGCTGATACCAAGCCTGAGTGATGGGCTAGCACAACCACCGCTTTCGCGAGCAGGCTCACTCCTACAGTTGAAATGCGTTCCCCTGTAGGAGTGAGCCTGCTCGCGAATGGCGTCGTCCGCCACAACGCTATTTCCCGCAAATCTAAATTATTTTCATCCAGCCCTATCACTTTTTGATTTTCATCCGGCAAGCAGGCAATTGAGAAATATATCCATTCAGGAGCCGCCGTATGTCCCGTTCGCTAGACACCTTGTTGCGCCCCAGTCTGCTGGCCGTCGCCATTGCCCTCAGCACCCCGCTGATCAGCAGCCCGTTGCTCGCCGCTGAACAAGCGTCCAGCGTTCGCGCTTACAACCTGCCGGCGGCGCCTCTGTCGACCACCCTGAACCAGATCGCCAGCCAGGGCGGCCTCGCGCTGTCGCTGAACCCGTCGCTGGCAGCGGGCAAGACTTCGGCACCCGTCAAAGGCCAGTACGACGCGGCCGGCGCGCTGCGTGCAGCCTTGAGCGGCACCGGTCTGCAACTGGAACAAAGCACTTCCGGCACCTACAGCCTGGTCGCCGTACCTGAAGGCGTGATGGCCCTGCCGGAAACCGCGATCATCGGCGTGGAGAATCTGGAAACCGCGTGGAGCCCGGTCGAAGGCTACACCGCCACCCGCACCGCCGCCGGCACCAAGACCGACACCGCGCTGGTTGAAGCGCCGCGCTCGATCTCGGTGGCGACCCGTCAGCAAATGGACGACCGCAGCGTGCACAGCCTCGACGACGCCGTGCGCTACATGCCGGGCATCACCGCCAGCAGTTTCGGCAGTGACACCCGCGCCGACTGGTTGCGTGTACGCGGTTTTGAACCGACCCAGTTTCTCGACGGCTTGCCGCTGCCAAAAGGCGTGTACGCCAACCCGAAACAGGAAACCTGGAACCTCGACCGCCTCGCCCTGCTGCGCGGCCCAGCGTCGTCGGTGTACGGCCAGACGCCTCCGGGCGGCTTGCTGGACATGGTCAGCCGCCGTCCAAGTGCCGAAGCCAGCAGCGAAATTCAGCTGCAATACGGCAGCGACAACCATCGCCAGATCAACTTCGCCAGCACCGGCAAGATCGATGAGGCTGGTCAGTTTCTCTACAGTCTCAGCGGCGTCGTGCGCGACAGTGGCACCCAAATCGACCACGTCGACAACAAGCGTTACAACATCGCGCCGAGCGTGACCTGGAACATCGACGACGATACCAAGTTCACCCTGCTGACCCAGTTCACCCGAGACGATACCGGCATCACCAGCCAGTTCCTGCCGATTCAGGGCACCAAGATCGACATGCCGTTCGGTGACGTTTCTCACCACAAGAACCTTGGCGATCCGGATTGGGAATATTACGACCGCACTTACTACGCGCTGGGTTATGCCTTTGAACATCGTCTGAACGATGTGTGGCAGTTCAAGCAGAACTTGCGTTATACCAAGTCCGATCTGGCATTCCAGGCGCTGACTCCAGGCTCTTATCCGTTCACGATGGTGGATGATCAAGGCAACGTCGGTCGCACTTCCACGGTTGTCGATGAGGACATCAGCCAGTTCGCCGTGGACAACAATTTCCAGGCTGACTTCGCTACCGGCGATATCCGCCACACCCTGCTGCTGGGCCTGGATCACCAGCGCAGCAACACCAATTACACCTCGATTTTCGGCGATGGCTTGACCACCAACGTTGTCAATCCGATCTACGGGCAACCGATCGTACGTCCACCGCGCTCTACCGCGTTTTATGACTACGACCAGAAGACCTACCAGACCGGCCTGTACGTGCAGGATCAAATGGCTCTCGACCAGTGGCGCCTGACCCTCGGTGGCCGTGAAGACTGGGTACACACCAGCACCCAGTTCATCAACAAGGGCGATGCCACCAACACGCAGCGCGACAAAAACTTCAGCGGCAACGCGGCGATCAGCTATGTCTTCGATTCGGGCTTTGTGCCGTACCTGTCGTACGCCGAGTCCTTCCAGCCAACCGCTGGTGCCGACGCTACGTCCACCGATTCGCTCAAGCCAACCGAAGGCAAGCAGTGGGAACTGGGCATCAAGTACCAGCCACCGGGCAGCAAAACCCTGCTGACCGCTGCGGTGTATGACCTGACCCAGAAAAACGTTTCCGTAAACACCAACGTCAATGGCGTTTCGATCACCAGCCAGACCGGCGAAGTGAAAGTCAAAGGCCTGGAACTGGAAGCCGTTTCGGACGTGACCGATAACCTCAAGGTCATCGCCGCCTACACCCTGGCCAAGTCCGAAGTGCAGAAAGGCGTCGACAAGGGCAATCGTCTGCAACTGATGCCGAACCAGCAAGCCTCGCTGTGGACTGACTACACCTGGCACACCGGCGTGCTCGACGGTTTCGGCGTGGGTGCTGGCGTGCGTTACACCGGCAACACCTACGGCGACAAAGGCAACACCTGGCTGGGCAAGGCGGATGCCTATACCGTGTTCGACGCGAGCGTGCATTACGACCTCGGCCGTCTGGACAACAGCCTCAAAGGCGCGTCGCTGGCACTGAATGCGACCAACCTGTTCGACAAGGACTACATTTCCACCTGCGACAGCTTCTACTGCTACTACGGCGATCAACGCAGCGTCGTCGCCAGCGCCACTTACAAGTGGTAAGCGACTGAGCTGAAACAGGCCCTGTTACCAGGCCGTCCCTCGTGGACGGCTTTGGTGTTTTTGAAGGTCATGAAATGAAAAGTAAAACAATTCGTCGCTGGTCGTTTATCCACACCTGGACCAGCCTGATCTGCACCGTGTTTTTGCTGATGCTGGCATTGACCGGTTTGCCGTTGATTTTCAGCCATGAGATCGATCATCTGCTGGGCAATGCCCCCGAGTTGCGAGAGATGCCGGCCGACACGCCGCAACTCAACCTGCAACAACTGGTGGATGCCGCGCAGAAACATCGGCCGGGCGAGGTCATGCAGTACTTCGGTTACGACGACGAAGAGCCAAACGCTGCGTTTGCGATCATGGCAAAAACCGCCGGCACCGAACCGAACTCCTCGCACACCTTCATGCTCGATGCGCGCACCGGTGAAGCACTGGAAACCCCTTCGGCCAACGGCGGTTTGATGCTGTTTATCCTGCGCCTGCACGTCGACATGTTTGCCGGGTTGCCGGGCAAATTGCTGCTGGCGTTCATGGGTTTATTGTTTGTCGTGGCGATTGTTTCGGGGACGGTGTTGTACCTGCCGTTCATGCGTCGGCTGAAGTTCGGCACGGTGCGTCAGGACAAATCCACGCGACTGCGCTGGCTCGACCTGCATAACCTGATTGGCGTGGTGACGCTGACCTGGGCCTTGGTCGTCGGCGTGACTGGCGTGATCAGTGCCTGCGCCGATCTGCTGATCGCCGCATGGCGCAACGAGGCCCTGACCGCGTTGATCGAACCTTACCGCGACGCGCCACCGCTGACACAACTGGCGCCCGCCACGCGTTTGCTCGACATTGCCGGCGAAGCTGCGCCGGGCATGAAACCGGATTTCATCGCCTTCCCCGGCACGCGCTTCTCCAGCGAGCACCATTACTCGGTGTTCATGAAGGGTGGCACGCACCTGACTTCGCATCTGCTAACGCCGGTGCTGATCGACGCCACCACGCTGAAGGTCACCGCTGTGGCGGAACGACCGTGGTACATGGACGCGATGGGCATGTCGCAACCGCTGCACTTTGGTGATTACGGCGGCATGCCGATGAAGATCCTTTGGGCCACACTCGATGTGCTGACCATCATCGTTCTCGGCAGCGGCGTGTATCTGTGGGTCGTGCGGCGCAAGGCGGCCAAGCCTGTGCTGGAAACGGCGGAGGCCTCTGCATGAAGCCGCGTCAGTCGAATTTCTGGAAAGTCTTCAGCACGCCGTTGGTGATTGGTCTTCTGAGTGCGGCGGGACTGTTTGCGGCGTTGCTGGGGGACGGGATCTGGGATGCGCTGAGCTGGGTGGGGTTGGGTGTGCCGGCCTTCCTGGCCCTAAAAGGATTACTGCTGCGAAGCTAAACAACCTGTGGGAGCGAGCCTGCTCGCGAAAGCGCTCTAACACTCAACATCAACGTTGACTGGACCGACGCCTTCGCGAGCAGGCTCGCTCCCACATTGGTTTTGCGCTGGGCTTGAGGCGGCGGCGTTACGCGCTATGCTGCCCGTTCACCATTCTGATCGAGACCCTGCCAATGTCCGCCCCCAGCATGACCCTGTACCACAACACCCTCTCCCCGTTCGTGCGCAAAGTAATGGTCTTGCTCCACGAAACCGGTCAGCAGGATCGCGTTGCCCTGCAAGACTGCGTGCTCTCCCCGGTCAGCCCGAGCGCCGAGCTCAACGCCGACAACCCGCTGGGCAAGATCCCGGCCCTGCGCCTGGCCGACGGCACGGTCATCCATGACAGCCGCGTGATCCTCGAATACCTCGACCACCAGCACGTCGGCAACCCGCTGATCCCGCGCGAAGGCTCGGCCCGCTGGCGCCGTCTGACCCTCGCCTCGCTGGCCGACGGGATCATGGACGCCTCGGTGATGGTGCGTTATGAACAGGTCCTGCGCGCCCCGGAAAAACACTGGGATGAATGGCTCGATGCACAACGCGAGAAGATCCGTCGCGCGCTGAATCTGTTGGAGCACGATGCGATTGCCGAGCTGACCAGCCACTTCGATGTGGCCGCGATCAGCGTGGCCAGTGCGCTGGGCTACCTCGACCTGCGCTTCCCCGACCTGGGCTGGCGCGAGGCCAATCCGCAACTGGCTAACTGGTTTTTTGAAGTGAGTCAGCGACCGTCCATGATCGCGACGATGCCCAAGCCTTAGTTTTTGGGTGCCTGCTCCGGCCTCTTCGCGAGCAAGCCCGCTCCCACAGTTGATTTGTGTTGTTCATGCCATGGTTGCAGCAACAAAAATCCAATGTGGGAGCGGGCTTGCTCGCGAATGCACCACCTCGGTTCCACAGGCAGAAACGCAATAATCCGCGTCACCAACTCATCCTTCCACAGCTGATCCTCGCGCAACCCCAGCGACCGGCTCATTCCACCACCCCGATATCAAACTCCAACGGTTTGGCCGGCTTCTGCCCGATCCCGTACCAATCCAGTTTGCGCGTCAGCACCATAAACACACCGAGCAAGCCGAACAGCAGCAACGAGCCCATCAACAGCGCGTAATCCTCGGCACTCAACAGCCCATAAAGCAGTCCATACAACGCCGCCAACCCCGCCGAAAAACTCAAGCCATGGCGCACGCTGCGCAGCACGTGGCAGACGTAGAACCCGATCAGCAACACACAAGCACTGGCCGACAGCAGATACGCCAGGGCAAAACCGATGTGCTCCGACAGCGACAGCAGCAACAGATAGAAAAACGCCAACGCGACACCGACCAGCGCGTATTGCACCGGGTGCACCGCGAGACTTTTCAGTACTTCGAAGAGAAAGAAACCGGCGAACGTCAGGACGATAAACAGCAACGCATATTTGATCGCCCGGTCACTCTTCAGGTACTGATCCACCGGGTCGATAAAACTCACGCCAAAACTGCGGCTGTTGAACGCCTCGCAATCGCCCATCACACAGCGATGCATTGCTTCCTGCAGGTTGGTGGAGAAAAACGAGGTCTGCCAATCGGCCGTGAAACCCTGATCGTTGATCTCGCGTTTGGCCGGCAGGAAGTTGCCGATGAAGCTCGGATGCGGCCAATTCGCGCCGAGGCTGACACTGCTGGTCTTGCCCACCGGCAGCACGCGCAACGAACCGGTGCCTTGTAGTTGCAGATCGAAGGCGAACGCCAGCTCGGTGGTTTTGCTGGTATCCAGCGTCGGCAGCGTGACCCGCACCCCCTCACCGAGCCAGGCCACTTCCGTGCCCGGAACAAAGTCCAGACGCTGACCATCAAGCTCCAGTTTCAGCGCGTTTTCGATGCCGCGAATGTCGCTGATACCGACGGCGAGAAACGGCGCGTCAAACTGGTAGTCCGCGAAATCTTCCTTGATGCCCAACTGCGCCGGCAGTGAGAAATGGCCATTGATGCGATTGTCGGCATGGAACAGTCGCGCCTCGTAGATCCCGCGTTTACGCAGTTCGGTCTGCACCTGGCCGTCGAGCTCAAAACGCTCGGGCAGAAAGTACAAACGCCCGCGCTCTTCGCCGATTTCCTGGTAACGCTTGTTGGTTTTTTCGTTGGTTTTCCAGGTGCGCACCACTTTGCGATACGGCACCACCATCACCGGGCCGCTGACCTGCTGGCTGTAACTGGAACTGCGGGCGATGTCTTCGAGCACGCCGTCGCGCAGCTGTTGGCGCTCGTCGATGACGCCATCGATCATCAACAGCGGGATCAGCAATAGCAGGATCAGCAGCGCGATGGCGCCGAGCTTGATGGTCAGATTCTTGTTCATGGGACTCTCCCTGTTTTGATGGGGGGAGTCTGGGGATGGGGTGTGGGGGTTTTGTGGGGGGAATGTGGAGATTGTGTGGAGACTTCAATGCCCCCATCGCGAGCAGGCTCACTCCTACAGTTGATCGCATTCCAATCTGTAGGAGTGAGCCTGCTCGCGATGGCCGCGCCTCGGTCTCAAGACAAGCGCAATGTCACCTCAACGCCGCCCTCAACGTTGCGAATGCTCATCGAACCACCATGCAACTTCACCACTTCTTCAACAAAATTAAGCCCAAGCCCCGTGCTCTTGCGGCCGCTGTCCGGGCGCGGCAGCGAGTAAAAACGCTCGGTCAATCGCGGCAGCGCGTAACCGGGAATCGCCGCTGTTTCATTGAACAAACGAAATTCAATCTGCTCACCAACCCGCTCGGCACTGAAACGCAAAAGCCCCTGCTTCGGGGTAAAATCCAGCGCATTCTCCAACAGATTACCCAGCGCCTGACGCAACAGAAACGGCTCGCCCATCAACAACAGATCCGCCGCAATCGTCTGCTCGATTCGCAACTGCTTCCCTTCAATCCGCGCCGCCTGCGCCTGCAACAACTCATCCACCAACACTGCCAACGGCACCGCAACCCGCTCTTCCAGCCCTTGCCGTTGTTCGACCTGCGCCAGATTCAGCAGCCGCTCGATCAACTGCTGCATCCGCGCACTTTCGCTGTCGATGTTGCCGACAAAACGCAGGCGCTGGATCGGCGGCATGTCGCCTTGCAGCAATTCTGCCGCGCCACGAATCGCCGCCAACGGACTTTTCAGTTCATGGGTCAACGTATGCACGTAACGCTCGACGTAGGCCTTGCCTTCCAGTTGCGTGCGCATCTGTTCGACGGCGGTGGCGAGCTGCTCCAGTTCGCCACCGCGATAGTGCGGTACTTCAACACGGCGGCCTTCGCTGACGGCTTGGGCATAACCGGTCAAGCGGTGCAGCGCGCGACTCAGCCACCACGACAGCAGCGCGCCAAACAAGAGGCCGAGGCCGATCAAACCGGCGCCGTAAAACAGCAAACGTCGCTCGGTGCGATCAACGTAAGGCTGCAATGAGCTGTTGGGTTTGGCCACGGTGACCACGCCGATGATCTTGCCGTTATCGCGGATCGGCGCGCCGACATGCATCACCGACGAGCTCGCGTCGTTCGGATCGCTGCGGGTCGAACGTGCGCCGTATTCACCGCGCAAAGTCAGGTAGACGTCGTTCCAGCGCGAGTAATCCTGACCCACCGCAACGCCGCTGGAATCGAGCACAACGATGCCTTTGGCGTCGGTCACATAGATACGGTGATTGACCTGATTTTTCGGCAAGCCCCAGATCGTCGCTTGCGGCTGGCGATCACCATAAGCGCGGAGCAATTCGGGCCAGCGATTTTCGCTGAGGGTGCCTTCCTTGAAATCGTCACGAAGTATTTCCGCCATCAAATTCGCGGTATCAACCAGGGTTTCTTCGGTGGACTGGCGCACGCCGGGGCGAATTTCTTCCATCACCGTGTTGAGCACGAAATAACCGGTCAGGCCGATAAACAGCACGTACACCAGAAAAATCCGCAGCCCCAGCGACATCAGCTGTGCCCCGGGCTGTAGCTGTAACCGAGGCCGCGATGGGTCTGGATCGGTTCGGCTTCGGCGCGCACCAGCCGCAGTTTGGCGCGCACGCTTTTGATATGGCTGTCGATGCTGCGTTCGTAACCGGCATCGGCCGCGACGCCCAGCGCATCAAGCAATTGCTCGCGGCTGAACACCCGTTCGGGTTGTTCGAGCAGGCATTGCAGCAGACGGAATTCGTGGCGGGTCAGGCTTAACGTCTGGCCGCGATAGCTGATTTGTACGCGCTCGGGGTCGATACGAAACAGCGCCGAGGTGGATTCAATCGGCGGACGCGGCGCCATGCGTTTGAGGATCGCTTTGACCCGCGCCGCGACTTCTCGCGGGCTGAACGGCTTGACCACATAGTCGTCAGCGCCGATCTCCAGACCCACTACGCGATCAATCTCGGCATCGCGAGCGCTGAGGAACAGCACCGGCACTTCGCTGAAACGTCGCAGCTGTTTGCAGGTTTCGAAGCCGCTGATGTCCGGCAGGCCGATGTCGAGGATGATCAGGTCGGCCGGGGTCTGCCGCTGATGTTCCAGCGCCGCCGCGCCGAGGCTCAGCCACGTGGTGCCGAACCCCTCGCCTTGCAGGGCGAAAATCAGCGTGTCGGCAATCGCCGCTTCGTCTTCGACAATCAGGATATGAGGCATGGCATCCGAGCCCGTGGTTGAGTGCGCGAACGGTGCCCCAAGCCTGACGTCACGTCAATGAGACCACTTGGCTCAGCAGTCAGGTTTGTCAGCGGTGAAGCGACGTGCCGGGTTTACCGCAGCGCCGAATTCACGCAAGGCTTTGGCACCGATCAGCAACGGGTAATTGAAGTTGCTGCGGTCGGTCAGGTTGACCTCAACGGTACGCTTGACGTCGCCCAGGCACAGCTCCAGATCGACCACCGGGCGTTTGGCGACTTCGGTGCTTTCACCCTCGTCCTCTTCATCCGAGCGGCTCTTGATCTTGCTGATCCGCGCGACTTTGTGTTCGTAGACTTTGTTGCTGGCGTCTTTAGTGCCGAGGCGGAAACGCACCCAGTCTTCGCCGTCGCGGGTGAAGGTTTCGATGTCCTTGGCCGACAGCGAGGCGGTCAGCGCGCCGGTGTCCATCTTGGCCTTGAGCACTTCACCGCCGATTTCCGGCAGCGCGATGTATTCGTAGCGCCCGTACAGGGTCGGCTCGGCGGCCATGACCGGCAGGGCGACGAGGGCAAACAGTGCAAGGAGGGATTTCACGTAAGGGGCTTCCTTGGGGAGTTGGGCAACGGGATTTTAGACCGTTGCGCGCTTGATCGTTCCCACGCTCTGCGTGGGCATGCATCCAGTGACGCTCTGCGTCACAGGGACGCGGAGCGTCCCGGGCGGCGTTACCACGCAGAGCGTGGGGACGATCAGGTTAACGCGAATAAAGTGAAACATTCGTCAGCGCCGATTTGGCCTGCCGCGCGAAGCTGCTTATCATGACGCGCCCAACCCACGTCATAGAGTTGCTTATGCGCCGCCTGCTCACCGGCTGTTTCGTCACCCTGCTGCTGTTGCTCAACACCCTGATCCTGATCGGGCCGTTGCTGGTGTTTGCCCTGCTCAAACTGGTCGCGCCGGGCCGTTGGCGCGACTACGCGTCGGGGGCGGTGATGTGGATTGCCGAGACCTGGGCCGAAATCGACAAGCTGATTTTCCGCCTGTGCATCCCCACCCAATGGGACATTCGCGGCGGCGAAGGCCTGCGCGGCGACACGTCTTATCTGGTGATCAGCAACCACCAATCGTGGGTCGACATTCCGGCGTTGATCCAAACGCTGAACCGGCGCACGCCGTTCTTCAAATTCTTCCTCAAGAAAGAACTGATCTGGGTACCGTTTCTGGGACTGGCGTGGTGGGCGCTGGATTACCCGTTCATGAAGCGCTACACCAAGGCGTTTCTGGCGAAGAACCCGGAGCTGGCGGGCAAGGATCTGGAAATCACCAAACAGGCCTGCGAGCTGTTCAAGCGTCAGCCGGTGACGGTGGTGAATTATCTGGAAGGCACGCGCTACACGGCGGCGAAAAGCGCCGAACAGCAATCACCGTTCAGCCATTTGCTCAAGCCCAAGGCCGGCGGCGTGGCGTTTGTGTTGGCGGCGATGGGTGAACAGCTGGATGCCATCCTCGACGTGACGGTGGTTTATCCACAGGCACGGATTCCAGGATTCTGGGATTTGATCAGCGGCAACGTGCCGAGAGTCATCATCGACATCAAAACCCGCGAACTCGACCCGGCGCTGTGGCAGGGCGATTACGAAAATGATCCGGCGTTTCGCCAGACCGTCCAGAGCTGGGTCAACCAGCTCTGGAACGAGAAGGATCAGCGCATCGCCGAACTGCGCGACGAGCGGCGCTGACTCAGCTACCGGCGCCGACGCCCCAGATGCTGCCCAGGCTGGTCAGCAGCGAACCGCCAACGCCTTGATCACCCAAGTACTTGAGCAGCACCGGGGCAAACTGGCCGACCATGCCGCTGTCCATGCCCAACGCACCAAAGGCGTTGTTCAGGTCATTGGTGTCCTTGACGTTACCCAAGGCATTTTCCAGACCGGCGGATTTGCCGGACTGACCCAGCAACCCGCTCAACGCCGCCAGGTTGCCGCTACCGCCCGACAGCTTGTCGATGCCCGGCACTTCTTTGGCCAACTGCGAATAATCAGTGCTGCTCAATTGGTTCTTGGCCAGACCCAACATGGCGCTGGTGCCGCCAACGGCTTGTTGTGGCGTAACCCCCAGACCGGTGACGGCTTGCAGCAAACCGGCCGTTTCCGAGGTCGGCGCTGCGGCAGTGGCAGCGTTGCCGCCCTGCATGCTGGCAGCGGCCTTGGTGACGTCGTCCAGACTGAAACCGGCAAACGCCGGGCTCGCCGCCAGGGTCATGAGTGATGCCAAGGCAAAACCGCGTGAAATCTTCATTCAGACATCCTCTTGCGCTGTGAAAACTACCCGTCAATGGGCAGCGAAACTGCCGGTTTGACCGAGGATACGCCGGCATGTTCCGGTGCAGAGCATCCATTTTCCCCCGTCTCACGTATATGAATCGTGAAACCCTGGAATTGTCGCGATGAATGGCACAACCGCTGTCGCTGAACTAGCCTGTGAACAGCCCGAGTCTAGCCCTCGTCGCCCATCCATTGCCTGGAGAGTCGTTATTTCCACCGCCGAGACCGATCAGCTAAGGCAGCTGTTGGCCCAGTGTTCACTGGGTGATCGGCGCGCCTTCGAAACCTTGTACCGCAGCGTCGGCCCGCGCCTGCACGGCGTGGCCCTGCGTTTCATGGGTCGCGCGGATCTGGCCGAAGAAGTATTGCAGGAAGCCTTCGTACGGATCTGGAACAACGCCTCGCGCTACGAATCGCATCTCTCGGCGCCGATGACCTGGATGATCAACATCACCCGCAATCAGGCCATCGACCAGTTGCGCAAACACCGCGACCGGCCGCTGACCGACCTCGAACAGGATGCCCTGCAGGACGAAAGCCCCTCGGCCCACGATCAATTGAGCAGCGCCCGTGAGGCTCACGCCCTCAACCGTTGCCTGGAAACCCTCGAAGGCATGCAGCGCCAATCGATCACCGTCGCCTACTTTCACGGCTTGTCCTGCTCGGAACTCGCCGAACATTTGGCCGCGCCGCTGGGCTCGGTGAAATCGTGGATCCGCCGAGGCATGGAACGCCTGCGCCGGTGCCTTGAATCATGAACTACCAGACCCCTGCCCTGCGCCGCGCGCTCGCAGCCGATTACGCGATCGGTCTGATGTCAGCGCCTGCGCGTCGACGGTTTGAGCAGTTGCTGCTGGACGACGCGGCGTTGCGAGCGGAAGTGGCGCAATGGCAGGAAACGCTGGTGAGCCTCACCGAATCCCTGCCGGAACATCCGCTGCCCGATCGCGTGTGGCAAGGCATCACCGCGCGCATCGAACCGCAAGTGCTGCATGTGCCCGAGAAGCGTCCGTTCTGGAACTGGCTTCGCGTTATGGCGGCGGTCTGTTCAATTGTTGTGCTGGTGTTCCTCGGTTCGCTGTACAACCGCGATGATCCTCGCTACACCGCGACGCTGTTGACGGCCAGTGCGCAACCTGCTCTGAAGGTTGAGGCGCATGAAGATTATCTGCAGGTCGAGCCGCTGACGCTGGCGGCGGTTGATGCGGATCGCAGTCTGGAACTGTGGGCGATTCCGGCGGATGGCAAACCGATTTCGCTGGGGGTGATTCCGGCTGGGGGTAAAGGCAAAGTTGAGTTGAGCGAGGCGCAGCGGGGGTTGATTGGGCAGCCGATTGCGTTGGCGGTGAGTCTGGAGCCTAAGGGTGGTTCGCCGACCGGGCAGCCGACTGGGCCGGTGCTGTATCAAGGGGCGTTGGCGGCACTGTAAAGCAAAGCCCCTCACCCTAGCCCTCTCCCGGAGGGAGAGGGGACTGATTGGGGGATATTGACGCAATACGCCGACCTGCCAGTGCTGTACTGAATCCATAATCGACTCGATCTCTCCGGTCGATGCTTAACCCCAGACACCCCGGTCGGCCCCCTCTCCCTCCGGGAGAGGGCTGGGGTGAGGGTAACTTCTGACCTTGCCTTCCAACAAAAAACGGCGACCTTGAGGTCGCCGTTTTGAATTGCGCTTAAGCCCTACGCCGCACTGAACAACTTATGCGGATCAATCACAAACTTCTTCGGCACGCCCGCATCGAACTCGCCGTACCCTTCCGGCGCCTGATCCAGGCTGATCACCTGCACACCAACCACTTCAGCAATGTTGATGCGATCCCACATGATCGCCTGCATCAGTTGGCGGTTGTACTTCATCACTGGGGTTTGCCCGGTGTGGAAGCTGTGGGATTTCGCCCAGCCCAGACCGAAGCGAATGCTCAGGCTGCCCATTTTTGCGGCGGCGTCCACAGCACCCGGATCTTCGGTGACGTACAGGCCCGGAATACCGATCTTGCCGGCAACACGCACCACGCCCATCAGCGAGTTGAGCACGGTGGCCGGGGCTTCCGATTTCGCGCCGTCATGGCCGTGACCGCGTGCTTCGAAACCGACGCAGTCCACCGCGCAATCCACTTCCGGCTCGCCGAGCAGCGCGGCGATTTGTTCGTGCAGCGGCGCGTCTTTCGACAGGTCGACGATTTCAAAACCTTGCGCCTTGGCGTGGGCCAAACGGATGGTGTTGACGTCGCCGATGATCACCACCGCAGCACCGAGCAGACGTGCAGAAGCGGCAGCGGCCAGACCAACCGGGCCAGCGCCAGCGATGTAAACGGTGCTGCCCGGACCAACGCCGGCAGTAACGGCGCCGTGATAACCGGTCGGGAGAATGTCGGAGAGGCAGGTCAGGTCGCGGATTTTCTCCATGGCCTTGTCGCGGTCCGGCAGTTTCAGCAGGTTGAAGTCGGCGTACGGCACCAGCACGTATTCGGCCTGGCCGCCGGTCCAGTCGCCCATGTCGACGTAACCGTAAGCGCCGCCGGCACGGGCCGGGTTGACGGTCAGGCAGACGCCGGTGTGTTGCTCTTTGCAGGAACGGCAGCGCCCGCATGCAACGTTGAACGGTACGGAGACCAGATCACCGATTTTCAGGTTTTCGACGTCGGAGCCTTTTTCGATCACCTCGCCGGTGATTTCGTGGCCCAGCACCAGACCGGTCTGCGCCGTGGTACGGCCGCGCACCATGTGTTGGTCGGAGCCGCAGATGTTGGTGGAAACCACTTTGAGAATGACCCCGTGCTCGATCTTGCGACCGCGCGGGTCCTGCATTTTCGGATAGTCGATTTTCTGTACTTCGACCTTGCCAGCGCCGAGATACACCACACCACGATTGCCAGACATGCTTTCACCTCGCTGTTGTTTTTATGGAACCGCGTTGCCCAGGCAGGCAGCGCGTTAAGTGCTCGGGTTATTGCTTGTTGGTTTTGCGTTGTCAGTTATGGCCTCTTCGCGAGCAAGCCCGCTCCCACAGGGGATTTGGGTTGAAACAAAGATCTCTGTCACACCTGAGATCGAACTGTGGGAGCGGGCTTGCTCGCGAAAGCGATCTATAGAACAACCGTGCGATTGGCGTTGAGAAACACCCTCCGCTCAATGTGATACCCCACTGCCCGCGCCAGTGTCAGGCCTTCAATATCGCGCCCCTTGGCGATCAGATCCTCAGGGTAATGACTGTGATCCACCGCCTCGACACCCTGGGCAATGATCGGCCCTTCATCCAGATCGTTATTGATGTAATGCGCCGTCGCGCCCACCAGTTTCACGCCTTTGTTGTAGGCCTGGTGATACGGCTTGGCGCCCTTGAAACCCGGCAGCAGCGAGTGATGAATATTGATCGCTTTACCATCGAGCTTGCGGCACAACTCCGGCGACAGCACCTGCATGTAGCGGGCGAGGATCACCAGTTCAGCGCCGGACTCTTCGATCACCTGCCACACCTGACGCTCCTGCGACGGCTTGTCGTTGGGGTCGAGGGGGAAATGGTAGTAGGGAATCTGGTGCCAGTCGGCCAGCGGTTTCAAATCCGGATGGTTGGAAACCACCGCCGCGACGTCCATCGACAACTGGCCGATGCGCTGGCGGTAGAGCAAGTCGTTGAGGCAGTGATCGGCCTTGGAAACCATGATCACCACTTTTGGCCGGTAGTTCGGCGCGGTCAGTTCGAAGATCATGCCGAAGGCCTGGCCGCGTTCAGCGAGACCGGCGCGGAAGGATTGCTCGTCGAAGCCGTCGGGCTGGCGGAATTCCACGCGAATGAAAAAGCGCCCGGAGAGGCGGTCATCGAAAGAATGGTGCTCGGTGACGTAGCAACCCTGCTCGAACAGAAAACGCGTGACTGCGTCCACGGTGCCGAGGACGCTGGGGCAGTCGGCGGTCAGAATCCATGTGTCTGGGGCGCGGCTCATGGTGCGGTGACTCCTGTTCTTGTGCGGGGTGTCAGGTTTTTCCCTCACCCTAGCCCTCTCCCAGAGGGAGAGGGGACTGACCGAGGTGTTCTTTCGAGCTACGCCGACCTGAAAATCTGAAGGTGAATGCAGATCGCAAAAACACCCGAGATCGGCTCCCTTTCCCCCTCTCCCCCTTGGGGGAGAGGGCTGGGGTGAGGGGGTAGCTTTTGATCTTTCAGGCCTGAACGCTCAACCCGTACTCAGCCGAAGCATCCTGCAACCACAACCACCAGTAATCCGAAAAACTGCGACGAATCAGCAATTCCCAAGTGTCTTCCGCCGTATGCCGAATCATCAACTGCGACTTGGCGAACACCGTGCCGACCGCTTTACCCACCGGAAAATTATTCGGGTGCACGTCGTAGCTGGTCGACTTCATCAGCACCTGACGCACGTTCGGCCCGCTCAGTTCGAGCACTTGCTGGCCGCCGCTGACGTTGACGATCGCAACGTGCAGATCGCCCAGCGCTTCACGCAGTTTCTGTTCGGCGGCGAACTCTTCGCCGCTCGGGACGATCAGCAGCCACTCGTCCGGGCCCATCCATTGCAGGCTGGTTTCACCTTTGACGATGACGCTCAGCGCGCCGGGCAGTTCGATGCCCAGGGCCTTGTGGACACCGGCGGCGAACGCGGCATCGTGGCCATCGCCACGGATGGTCAGGTGGCCGAGGAGTTTCTTTTCACGCACGATTACGCCGGCGTTCTTGCGGCCCTTGCCGACCAGACTGGCGAGGTCGGCATGCTGCAGCGACGACTCGGCCTTGGCCCCGGTGGTTGGGCGTTGTTGGTACACATTGGCTGTGGTCATAAAGCACCTTTCTGAATTCTTGATCGTTCCCACGCTCTGCGTGGGAATGCCGCCATGGACGCTCTGCGTCCGCTCTTGGGACGCAGAGCGTCCCGGGATGCATTCCCACGCAGAGCGTGGGAACGATCAGTGTCAGATGTTCTGCCGATCCCCCTTCGGATCGAAGAACACCGAAGAAACGATTTCCGCCTCGATCACGCTGCCATCGGCCAGCGGTGCAAACACCCGCTCACCGAGGCGCTTCAGACCGCCCTTGACCACACCCATCGCAAACGAATACCCGAGGGAGTTGTGCGCGTAGCTGGAAGTCACGTGGCCGACCATGGTCATCGGAATCGCCTGCTTGGTGTTGAACACCAACTGCGCACCTTCCGGCAGCCACACGTTCGGGTCGATCGGCTTCAGACCGACCAGTTGCTTACGCTGATCCTTCACGCAGTCTTCACGGTTCATCCCACGCTGGCCGATCCACGAGAACGGTTTGGTGCGACCGACACACCAGCCCATGTTCAAGTCGTCCGGGGTCATCGAGCCGTCAGTGTCCTGGCCAACGATAATGAAACCCTTCTCGGCACGCAGGACGTGCATGGTTTCAGTGCCGTACGGGGTCAGGTTGTACTGCTTGCCGGCCTCGACGATTTTCTCCAGCACGCCCATCGCGTATTCGGCCTGGACGTTGACTTCGTACGAAAGCTCACCGGTGAACGAGATGCGGAACACCCGCGCCGGTACGCCGCCGACCTGACCTTCTTTCCAGGTCATGAACGGGAACGCTTCGTTGCTCAGATCAATGTCAGTCACGGCGCTGAGCAGCTGGCGGCTGTTCGGCCCGGACAGGGTCATGGTCGCCCAGTGGTCGGTGACGGACGTGAAGTAGACCTTCATGTCCGGCCATTCGGTCTGGTGGTACAGCTCCAGCCATTGCAGCACGCGAGCCGCGCCGCCGGTGGTGGTGGTCATGACGAAATGGTTGTCGGCCAGGCACGCCGTGACACCGTCGTCGAAGACCATGCCGTCTTCTTTGCACATCAGACCATAGCGCGCCTTGCCCACGTCGAGCTTGGTCCAGGCGTTGGTGTACACGCGGTTGAGGAACTCGCGGGCATCCGGGCCTTGAATGTCGATCTTGCCGAGGGTCGAGGCGTCGAGCAGGCCGACGCTGTCGCGCACGGCTTTGCATTCGCGTTTCACCGCGGTGTGCAGGTCTTCACCGTTTTTCGGGAAGTACCATGGGCGTTTCCACTGACCGACGTCTTCAAACTCGGCGCCATTCTTCACATGCCAGGCATGCAGCGCGGTGTGACGAACAGGCTCGAAGATGTGCCCACAGTGACGACCGGCCACGGCGCCGAAAGTCACCGGCGTGTAGTTCGGGCGGAACATCGTGGTGCCCATCTGCGGGATGGTCACGTTCAGCGAACGCGCGGCGATGGCCAGACCGTTGACGTTGCCGAGCTTGCCCTGATCGGTGCCGAAGCCCAGCGCGGTGTAGCGTTTGACGTGCTCGACCGACTCAAAACCTTCGCGGGTTGCCAGTTCAATGGCAGCAGCGGTCACGTCATTTTGCAGATCGACGAATTGCTTCGGCGCCCGTGCGGTGTTCTTTTCATGCGGCACCTGAAACAGCGCCAGCGTCGGTTCTTCATGACGGCTGAGGGCTTTCGGCAAGGTGCCTTCGACCGCAGCGAAACCGGCTTCACTGGCAGCGCGCACGCCACCTTCAAAACCGTCAGCCAGCGAATCGCCGAGACCGTAAACGCCGTTGATGCCACCGACGCACACGCGTTTCTGCGGTGCTTCGCCCGGTACGAAACCGAGGATGTCTTCACGCCAGGTCGGCTTGCCACCGAGGTGCGAAGCCAGGTGAACGACCGGGCTGTAACCGCCGGAACTGGCAACCACATCGCAATCAAGCCATTCGCCTGGACTGGTCACGGCGTGGGCTTTGACATCAATCGCGGCAACACGAGCAGCGGTAACACGCTTGCTGCCACGGGCTTCAATCACGGCGCTGCCAGTGAGAATCCGAATGCCTTTGGCGCGCGCCTCTTCCACCAGCGCACCACGCGGATTGCTGCGCGCATCGGCGATGGCGACCACTTGCAGACTGGCGTCGAGCCAATCCAGCGCCACGCGATAGGCGTGATCGTTGTTGGTCGACAGCACCAGTTTCTTGCCCGGCGCCACGCCATAACGGCGCACGTAAGTCGACACCGCACCGGCAAGCATGTTGCCCGGCACATCGTTGTTGCCGTAAACCAGCGGACGCTCGCAGGCACCGGTCGCCAGCACCACTCGCTTGGCGCGAACCCGGTGAATACGCTGACGCACCTGACCGATCGGCGCACGGTCACCGAGGTGATCGGTAAGGCGTTCGTGAATGGTCAGGAAGTTGTGGTCGTGGTAACCGTTGACCGTGGCGCGCGGCAACAGCAGCACGTCCGGGGTGTTCTTCAATTCGGTGATGACGCTGGCGACCCAGTCCATCGCCGGTTTGCCGTCGAGGCTTTCACGCGAGTCGAGCAGGCTGCCGCCGAACTCTTCCTGCTCATCGGCAAGAATCACTCGGGCACCGCTGCGCGCAGCGGCCAAGGCAGCGGCGAGACCGGCCGGGCCAGCGCCGACGATCAGCACGTCGCAATGCTGGTTCATGTAGTCGTAGGTGTCCGGATCGACTTCGGTTGGCGAACGGCCGAGACCGGCAGCCTTGCGAATGTACTTCTCGTAAGTCATCCAGAACGATTGCGGGTACATGAAGGTTTTGTAATAGAAACCCGGCGGCATCAGCTTGCCGCCGACCTTGCCGAGAATGCCCATCATGTCGTTGTTGACGCTCGGCCAGCCGTTGGTGCTGGTCGCGACCAGACCTTGATACAGCGCCTGCTGCGTGGCGCGCACGTTGGGAATCTGCGTGGCTTCGGTAGCGCCGATCTGCAACACCGCGTTCGGCTCTTCGGCACCGGCAGCAAAGATGCCGCGCGGACGCGAATACTTGAAACTGCGGCCGATGATGTCGACGCCGTTGGCGATCAGCGCGGCGGCCAGCGAGTCACCCTCGAAGCCCTTGTAGCTCTGACCGTTGAAGGTGAAGCTCAGCACTTTGTTGCGGTCGATCCGTCCACCGTTGGACAGGCGATTGGTCTGGCTCATACCTTCTCTCCCAGCGCCGTCGTGGCTGTTTTCGCCGTATCAGCCTTGTCGGTGAATTTCGGCTTGGTGCCGATCTTGTAGGTTTCGAGAATCTCGTAGGTCACGGTGTCGCGGGTGACGTTGAAGTACTGACGGCAACCGGCGACGTGATCCCACAGTTCGTGGTGCAGACCGCGCGGGTTGTCGCGGAAGAACATGTAGTCGCCCCACTCCTCGTCGGTGCAGGCGCCTGGATCGAGCGGGCGCGGAATGTGCGCCTGACCGGATGCGTGGAATTCCTCTTCGGAGCGCAGTTCGCCGCAGTGAGGACAGAAGATATGCAACATGGGGATTTCTCCTGTTAGTGGGCGACGGCGGCAGCGCCGTGTTCGTCGATGAGTGCGCCGTTGTGGAAACGGTCGATGGAAAACGGTGCGGCCAACGGGTGCATTTCACCCTTGGCCAGACTCGCGGCAAACACGTTGCCCGAGCCAGGTGTGGCCTTGAAGCCACCGGTGCCCCAACCGCAGTTGAAGAACATGTTCGGTACCGGGGTTTTCGAAATGATCGGGCACGCGTCCGGCGTGGTGTCGACGATGCCGCCCCACTGGCGGTTCATGCGTACGCGCGACAACACCGGGAACATCTCGACGATGGCCTGAATGGTGTGCTCGATCACCGGGTACGAACCGCGCTGGCCGTAACCGTTGTAGCCGTCGATACCGGCGCCGATCACCAGGTCGCCCTTGTCGGACTGGCTGATGTAACCGTGCTCGGCGTTGGTCATGATCACGCTGTCGTTTATCGGCTTGATT